>NZ_APHY01000035.1 GCF_000417505.1 Megasphaera sp. NM10 | reverse complement strand
CCGGCAGCTGGGCGACCATCTCMKGCTCCGCTTGAGCGACGGCAGCATGTATCCTTATGAAGGCCATGTCACCCAGGTCAACCACGGCATGGATGGCAACTCTGGCTCGATCATCGTCAAGGCCGTCTTCGACAATCCGGATAATCTCCTCATCCCAGGCCTCTATGCGACGGTCGTTTCCGATACCCAGATCCAGCGCAATGCGCTGTCCGTACCGCAGCGCGCCGTCCAGCAGACGCTGGGTAAATATTATGTATCCGTCATCGACGGCAATGGCGAAGCCCAGAACCGGGAAGTCACGCCGGGCCAGAAAGTCGGCAAATTCTGGATCATCAACGATGGTCTTCAGGATGGCGATACGATTATCGTCGACGGCTATCAGAAGGCCAAAGGCGCTGCCTTGGACCAGCACCTGCTGACCAAGGCCGATATCGACAACGACAGCTCCGATACGTCGTCGGACACATCATCGTCAAATAGTTAGGAGGCGGGATCGTGATATCTAAGTTCTTTATCGACCGGCCTATCTTCGCTATCGTCATTTCGCTGATCATTTCCATCTTCGGCCTGTTGTCGATGGCGACTCTGCCGGTTGCCAAGTATCCGCAGGTCACGCCGCCGCAGGTCCGCGTCTCGGCTGCTTATATCGGCGCGAATGCCGAAGTCGTCGGCACGACCGTGGCCAGCGTCATCGAACGCCAGCTTGTCGGTGTCGATAACCTGGTCAATATGGAAAGCTCGACGAACGATAACGGGTCTTACTCCATGACCGTCCAGTTCAAGTCCGGCAGCGATGGTGATATGGACACGGTCAACACTCAGAACCGCGTCAGCCAGGTCCAGTCGACCTTGCCGTCAGAAGTTACCCAGACCGGTGTTACAGTCCAGAAGTCGACGAGTTCCATGGCTATGGTCTTCGCCCTGGTTTCGCCCAATGGCTCTTATGATGCGACGTTCATGAAGAACTATGCTACCCAATACTTCATGGATGAACTGAAATCCGTCCCGGGCATCGGCGACGTCCAGGAATTCGGGTCTGACTATGCCATGCGCATCTGGCTCAACCCGATGAAGATGAATATCTTGAAGATTACACCGACCGATGTCATCTCGGCTATCAGCACTCAGAATAAACAGGCCGCTGTCGGCACCATCGGCTCCCAGCCGTCGCCGAACAACCAGACCTACCAGTATACCCTGCGTACCGACGGCCGCTTGCAGACGGCGGAACAGTTCAAGAACGTCATCGTCCGCACCAATCCCGACGGTACCATGGTCCGCGTCGGCGACATTGCCGATGTCAGCCTGGGATCCAAGGATTATTCCGTTGCCAGTAACCTCAACGGCGGCAAGGCTGCCGGTTTCATGATCAGCCTGACAGCAGACGCCAATGCCATGCAGTCCGTCAGCGGCGCCCGCAAAGTCTTGGAAAAGGCGAAACAGTCGTTCCCATCTGACTTGGATTATAAGATTGTCTACGATAGCACGACCTTCGTTACGGCATCGATCCACGAAGTTATTGAAACCTTCATCGAAGCCCTGCTGCTGGTCGCCCTCATCGTTTACATCTTCCTTCAGAGCGGCCGGTCGACGCTGATCCCGCTCATCGCCGTCCCTGTATCCCTTCTGGGTACCTTTGCCTGCTTCAAGGTCCTCGATTTCTCCATCAACACCCTGACGCTGTTCGCCATGGTCCTGGCCATCGGCCTCCTCGTCGACGACGCCATCGTCGTCATCGAAGCCGTCGAATACGAAATCAAGTACAACGCCCGAAGTCCGCGGGAGGCGACGATCATCGCCATGCAGAACGTACAGAACCCGGTTATCGGTGTTGCCTGCGTCCTGGCCGCCGTCTTCATCCCCGTCGGCTTCATCAGCGGCATGAGCGGTATCCTCTACCGCCAGTTCGCCCTGACCATTGCCGTGTCGGTCCTCATTTCGGCCTTCGTCGCTTTGACCCTGACACCGGCCATGTGTGCGTCGATTTTGAATGTCCACAAACCCAATGACAACCCCAAGGGCATTTACAAGTTCTTCCAGAAATTCAATGATGCCTTCGATAGGCTCATCGCCTGGTATGGCCTGCGCCTGGCTCATTTGCAGCTCCACCTCAAATGGTGCGTGGCCTTCCTGGTCATCATCAGCGCCCTCACGGCAGGCGTCTTTAAAATCATGCCGACAGGCTTTGTCCCGTCGGAAGATAATGCCTTCGTCATGATGAACGTCACCTTGCCCGAAGGCATTTCCCAGACGGAAACGAAACAAGTCAGTGAACAAATCAGCAAATGGCTGGAACAGCAGCCGGGCGTGACCAGTGTCATGAATGTTGTCGGTTTCAGTATCCTGGCCAATGGGCCGAAATCGAATGGGGCTACGTCCTTCATCGGCATGAGTGACTGGGATGAACGTAAAGATAAATCCCTGTCCGTCGACGCCCTGGTCGGCAAGATCATGGGCATGGGCAATCAGATTCCTCAGGCTACGGTCATCGCCATGAACCCGCCGCCGATCGACGGCATGGGCACGTCGTCGGGCTTTACGATGCAGCTGGAAAACCGCGGCAGCCATACGACGGCCGAATTGTCAGCGATGGCACAGAAATTCATCGCCGCTGCCCGGAAGCGGCCGGAAATCGGGTCGGTCTACACGGCCTTTGCTGCCGATACGCCGGGCTATGAGCTCGACATCGACCGCGATAAAGTTGCCAAAGAAGGCGTTTCCCTGAGCGACCTCTATTCGACGCTCCAGTCCTTCTATGGTTCCTATCAGGTCAACGATTTCACCATGTTCGGTCGTAATTTTAAGGTCGTCGTTCAGGCCGCTCCGGAATTCCGTGAAACCATCGATGCCAATAACCACATCTACGTCCGCAACAGTGCCAACCAGCTCGTTTCGGTGGCCAACTTTGTCCGACCGAAAGCCATCGGTTCAGCGTCGATCCTCAACCGTTTCAACGACTATCCGGCCATCAAGATTCAAGGGCCCCGGCTAATGGCTACAGCTCCGGTGATGCCCTTAAAGCGCTGGAAGAAGTCGCTAAAGACACGCTCAGTGAAGGCTATGCCTATGAATGGAGCGGCATGAGCCGTGAAGAAGTCGAAGCCGGCAACAAGACGGTCTACGTCTTTGCCCTGGCTATCCTCTTCGTCTTCCTCGTCCTGGCCGCCTTGTATGAAAGCTGGAAAGTACCCTTTGCTGTTATGTTCAGTCTGCCGGCAGGCGTCTTCGGGGCTTCGGCCTTTGCCTACCTCCTGAACCAGCAGAATAACCTGTACTTCCAGATTGGCCTGTTGGCGGTCATCGGTCTGGCCGCCAAGAACGCCATCTTGATTATCGAATACGCTAAAGTCCGTGTCGATGAACGCGGTATGGATCCCGTATCGGCTGCTATCGAAGCCGCCAAGATCCGTCTCCGCCCGATCATCATGACGTCCCTGGCCTTCGTCGTCGGTTCCATCCCACTGGCCATGGCCAGCGGCGCCGGCGCCGCATCGCGAGTCGCGATGGGCATCACCGTCGTCTTTGGTACGTCCATTGCGACCATCTTCGGCGTCTTCCTCATCCCCATGATGTTCATCATCGTAGAAACATTCGGACACAAACGAGTCCGTCCTAAACAAACAGTCGGAAGACTGAAAGATATGTAGTATGAAAAAAGGCTTGTCGCATGTGCGACAAGCCTTTTTGAGTATTCAGTTTGTAGTTTTTAGTGAAGGTTTTTAAATTTAAAGCCATCTTCTACAAACTACGAACTCCGTACTACAAACTATAAAGCCAAAGGGACCTCACATGATGGCAGAAGCCTTCGTGCGATAGTCCCTTTTTTTAGTGGTTAGCGGATGGTTAAAAATTTGAAACCATCTTCTACAAACTCTGTACTACAAACTATGTTGAAAGAACAACCTCTCAGTCAGCTGCGCTGACAGCTCCCCTAGCAGGGGAGCCGGGCCACGAGCCACTAGCCACGAGCCACTAACCCCTAATCTCTCGCCAGCAGCCGTTCTTTCATTTCCAGGTAGCGTGTCGTGTAGTACGGTGCCAGCTGGGCTTCGCGCAGGTCGCTGCCGAAGGGGCGGCGGCTGATGGAGAGGATAGGCGGGCTCTGGATGCGCTTGGCGACGGCGAAGCCGGCGATGAGGCGCCACCACCGTTCCAGGTCGTCGATGAAGGCTTTTGCCGTCGGGAAGAGCTGATGGACATCGACGCTGCAGCCGATGTTCTTTTCCAGGGTGCCGTTGATGTACCATTCGAGGATGGTTTCCGGCGTGGCCCGCTGCCAG
This sequence comes from Megasphaera sp. NM10, assembly GCF_000417505.1. Lineage (GTDB taxonomy): Bacteria > Bacillota > Negativicutes > Veillonellales > Megasphaeraceae > Megasphaera > Megasphaera intestinihominis. The sequence goes on along the minus strand of NZ_APHY01000035.1, from coordinate 108,544 downwards.
CGTTCGACGAAGGCGGCGAAGAGGTAGTCGTGATAGGGGTAGATGATCGGGTCGCCCTGGCCCTTGGTGATATCCTGCTTGTCCGACAGTTCGGCGCTGGGGACGATGTCGATGCTGCCCTGGGGCACGACTTCGCGCTGGAAGACCTGGTCATTGAGGTAGCGGGCCAGGTCGTAGACCTGATGCTTCCACAGGTCCGCCGTAGCCGCCAGGTAGCCGGCGCTGTCGCCGTAGAGGGTGGCGTAGCCGACGGACAGTTCGGCCTTGTTGGCATTGCACGTGAAGACGCCGCCAAAGGCTGCCGCCGCTGCGGCCAGGATACGGCTCGACCGGTCGCGGGCCTGGATGTTTTCTTCAATGAAACTGGTCAGTTCCAGATGACCCTTGTCCTGGCCTTTCTGGCTGAGCCCGGCTCCTTCGAACTGGTGCCGCGTCAGTTCCAGGCTGTCCTGGACGGGGACGACCGTGTACAGGCAGCCGATGTTGTCGGCCAGTTCTTTGGCCAGGCTCTTGGTCATGTCCGAGTTGTAGCAGCTGGGCATGTTGACCAGCAGAATGTTTTCCGGCGGCAGTACCGTCGCATAGAGGGCGGCGTTGACGGCCGAGTCGATGCCGCCGGAGACGCCGAGGACGACTTTATGGACGCCGATGGCATCCATGAAGGATTTCAGGCCGTAGTGCAGGCTGGCGTAGATGTCTTCGATGGGAGACTTTTCCGGCTGCAAGTGCGAAGGCGAGACGAAACGCTGGGCCTTTTCATCGAAGTCGACGATGACCATTTCTTCCGTAAAAGGCGTACATTCGACGTGCTGCGAACCGTCTTTCTGGTACGTGCTGCTGGCGCCGTCGAAGGTGTAGATGTTCTTGCCGTTGTTCTGGATACCCGTGCAGTTGACGTAGATGGCCGGGCAGTGGACCTTGTCGATGGCCTGGCCGAAGAGGCGGTGACGCCGCTGGGTCTTGCCCAGGGTGAAGGGCGAGTTGGAAATGTTGATGAACATGTCGATGTCGTACATTTTCCCTAAATAGCTCATGGGCTTGAAAGGATAGTTTTCATCCCAGCTGTCTTCGCAGATGAGCGGCCCCATGCGGAACTTGCGGCCGTCGTCGAAGGGAATCTGGACGGGCGACAGGAAGTCTTCCGGGAAGGCATGGCGTTCCTGGGCGACTTCGATGAGCGACGTGAAGTAGCGGATGTCGCTGAATTCGCGGTAGTTGGGCAGGAGCGTCTTGATGTAGAAGGGGTAGGGCGAGCGGGCCGGCGAAATCCAGCGGCCGTTGTAAGCGATGAACATGGTGTTATACTTCCGCGTCCGGCCGTCGAGGTTGACCCGGTCCGTCTCTTTGGCGACGTTGCCGAAGATGATGGCCATGCCGTCGGACAGGGCCTTGATTTCTTCACCGAAGCGGACGCAGTCGTCGATGTAGTCGGGCTGGTCCCAAATATCACCGATGAGATAGCCCGGAATAGCGAGCTCCGGGAAGACGATGAGGTCGCAGCCGGCTGCTTTGGCCTTGGCGATACATTCTTTCATGACGGCCGTGTTCTGCCGTGGATTGCCAGGGTGGACATTTGTCTGGGCAAGTGCTATTTTAAACAAGGAAAAGCCTCCTTTTCGTAGGGGAAAAACTATGTACTATCTCATCTTATCATAAAAAGGGGCAGGCGAAAAGGCTGTCCCCGGCCAGGGGCGGAAAAGACATGACAGAACGCCGTCCTTGCGGTATACTTAATACATATAAAAATTTAAAGAGAGGCTTTCATGAAAACACTGCTTACCATCTTGAATTCCAAATTCATCCAATCGTCCCTGGCCCTGCGCTGCCTGTCGACGGCGTGTGACCACCAGGGCGTCGCCGTGTCCGTAGCCGAATATACGATCAATCAGAACAGCTATGACATCCTGCGCCACATCGCCTCGTTCGAGGCCGACGTCATCGGCTTTTCCTGCTATATCTGGAATATCGAAATGACCTGTCATCTCATCGACCTGGTGAAACAGGTCTTTCCCCAGACCAAGGTCTTCGTCGGCGGCCCGGAAGTATCCTATACGGCCCGGCAGATACTGGAAGATTATGAGCATATTGATTACGTCCTCCAAGGTGAAGGGGAAGAGATGGTACCGGCTTTCCTGAAATCCCTGGCAGCCGGCCGCGATGGGACAGAAGTCCCCGGCGTCCTCGGCCGCGTCAGCGGCGTCATCCAGGGAGACGAGACCTTCCAGGAAGTAGAAGACCTGGACAGCCTGCCTTTTCCTTACGAGCATCAGGACTTCCGCGAACTGGACCACCGCATCATGTATTATGAAAGCTCCCGGGGCTGTCCTTTCCACTGCCAGTACTGTCTGTCGGGCATGAACGACCGCGTCCGCTTCCGCTCGGTCCCGCTGGTCCTGAAGGAACTGCAGGCTTTCGTCGATGCCGGCGTCCATCAGGTCAAATTCGTCGACCGCACTTTCAACTGCAGCCCGGCCCATCACCGGCCGCTCATAGCGTACATGATTGCCGTCGATAAGCCCATCAATTTCCACCTGGAAATCGAGCCCGGCGTCCTTACCGATGACGACATCGACCTCCTGGCCCAGGCACCGAAAGGACGGATCCAGCTGGAAATGGGCATCCAGACGACGTATGAGCCGACGCTCCAGGCCATCCACCGTCATAATGACTGGCCGCGCATTACGCATATCATGGAACGCCTTGTCGCCTTGGGGACGATGCATCTCCATTTAGACCTCATCGTCGGCCTGCCTTATGAAGACTACGGCCATCTGCGCCAGTCCTTCAACGATATCTATGCCCTGCACCCCCATAAATTGCAGATCGGTTTCTTGAAGCTCCTCAAGGGCTCCGGCATCCGCCGCGACTATCCTGACGATTACCGGTACGACCCGCAGGGGCCCTATGAAGTCCTGGCGACGACGTGGCTGCCTTATGAAAAAGTCGCCTATATGAAGGTCCTGGAAGACGTCTTCGAGCGGACTTATAATTCCGGGAAATTCACTTATTTCTTCAACTGGCTCGGCCGCCGCTATGCTCCGGATTATATGAAACTCTACGAGGCCTTGACAGACGAGTGGCTCGTCCTGCATAATGACCAAAAGGCCCTGTCCGATGAGTCCTTGTGTCATTTCCTCTGCCACTGCATCGAAGATATCCTGCCCCTGACAGAAGACCAGCAGCGCTTGGCCAAAGACCTGCTGGCCCTGGATATGCTGACCTTTTTCCGCTTCCGCCTCCATCCCGATTTCCTCGGCTGGTGCGAAGCGCCGCGCAGCCAGACCGACGCCATCTTCCGCGACGAAGCCTGGCTCCGCCAATTTGCCAGGGACTATCATTTCACCAACTGGCGCGACATCAAGATGCGCTATCGCATCTGGCCTGCCAGCCCGGCCCTGAAAGGGGAACTGCGCCGCTACGGGCCCGTCCCGGAAGGCGCGGCCTATATGCTGGCTGAAAAAAAGAAAAGACCGGGCCGAATGGTGCGCCATCCCGGTCAAAGGAGAACCATCGTGAACGAACGTTACCGCGTCTACTCGACGTATTTAAAAGAAACATATGGCGAAAAAGTCTATAAACTGCCTATCAGCATCCCCGATACCTGTCCCAACCGCGACGGGACCCTGGGCGTCCGGGGCTGTGCCTTCTGCGGTTCCATCGGCGCCGGCTACGAGAACCTGCCGGCGACGGTGACCATTGGCCAGCAGATCGAGCAGAACATGGCTCACATCAAGCCCAAGTACAAGGCCAATAAATTCATCGCCTATTTCCAGAATTTCACCAATACCTACCTGCCGCCAGAGCGTTTCCGGGATTACCTCGCCGCCGCCTGCCAGCCCGATATCGTGGCCCTGGCCGTAGCGACCCGGCCGGACTGTCTCAACGAGACCTATCTCGATATCATGGCTGACGTCAAAGAAAGGTACGGCGTCGATATCCTCGTCGAACTGGGCCTGCAGACGGTCAACTATAAGACCTTGGCCAAGATCAACCGCGGCCATACCGTTGCCGAATACATCGACGCCATGGTCATGCTCCGGGAGTATCCTTTCCGGACCTGTACGCATGTCATCCTCGACCTGCCCTGGGACACCATGGAAGACACCGTCGAGACAGCCAAGATCATTGCCGCCCTCGGCTCTGACGAAGTCAAGCTCCACGCCCTGTACATCATTAAGAACACGGCCATGGCCGAATGGTATGCCCAGGGAAAGATCAAGCTCTGGACCTGCGAAGAGTACGTCCGCCGCGTCGTGGCCTTCCTCGAATACAGCCGGCCCGATACGGTCTTCCAGCGTCTCATCGGCCGGGCGCCGAAAGAAGCGACGGACTTCGCCAACTGGGGCATGGGATGGTGGCGCATCCGCGATATGATCGATGAAGAACTGGAAAAACGCGGCACCTGCCAGGGAGCCCGCTGTGACTACCTGCACGGCAAGGCCGTCCGTAAATTCATGAAATAAAGGAGTATCTCACTTTGGTAGAAAAGAAACTGCAATTTTCCGATTTGCGTGAAGCCCGGGCCGTCCTGGGCATGAAAGACGAATTCCTCAAGACGATGCAGCGCGAATTCCCGGACTGCCGCATTGCCGTCCGCGGCGATACGGCCATGATCGTCGGCAGCGAAGAGGATGTGGCCTATGTGACCGAAGTCTTCCGCGTCCTGCGCTACTTGTTCCGGGAAAATACCTATCTGACGACGCAGCACGTCCGCTATTCGGCCAGACTCATCAAAGAAGCCCAATCGGAGGCCCTGCACAACCTCTATGAAGATACGGTCGGCATTTCTGCCCGGGGCCGTCTCATCAAGCCCAAGACGCTGGGCCAGAAACGCTACGTCGATTCCATCCGCAAGAACCTGGTCACCTTCGGCATCGGTCCGGCCGGGACGGGCAAGACCTACCTGGCCGTAGCCTTGGCGGCTTTTTATCTCAAGAACCGCGAAGTCGAACGGATCATCCTGACCCGGCCGGCTGTCGAAGCCGGGGAAAAACTGGGCTTCCTGCCCGGTGACCTGCAGGAAAAGATCGACCCGTACCTGCGCCCGCTCTACGACGCCCTGGCCGACATGTTCGGCTATGACCAGTTCCAGAAGATGATCGACCGCAACATCATCGAAGTGGCGCCACTGGCCTACATGCGCGGCCGGACCCTGGAAGAATCGTTCATCATCCTCGACGAAGCCCAGAACACGACGCGGGAACAGATGAAGATGTTCCTCACCCGTATGGGCAACCACTCGCGGGTCGTCGTCAACGGCGATGCGACCCAGATCGACCTCGTCGACCGGCGCATGTCGGGCCTGACGGAAGCCGAAAAGATACTCAAAGACGTCCGCGGCGTCGGCATGGTCTACTTCAGCGATGAAGACGTCGTCCGTCACGATATGGTAGGCCGCATCATCAGGGCCTACGAAACTTATTATCATCACGATCACTAGATTGGGGGAATTGCCATGAATATCAACATCAATTACGAAGATCCGTCGTTCCAGCACGATGAATATGAAAAAGTCATCGACCGCGTCTGTGAAGAAGCCGCCCTGGTCTACGACCTGGGGCCGAAGGCTGAAATCAGCATCCTTCTGTGCCATAACGACTATATCCATACATTGAACAAACAGTACCGCAACATCGACCGGCCGACGGACGTCCTGTCCTTTGCCCTCAACGAAGGGGAGGAAGACGGCTATGACGGTCCCGATACGGCCCTCTTGGGGGATATCATCATTTCTCTGGAAAAAGTCCAGGAACAGGCCGACGAATACGGTCATTCCTTTGAACGGGAACTGGCCTATCTGACCATCCACGGCATGCTGCATATCCTCGGCTATGACCACATGGAACCGGACGATAAAGCAGAAATGCGCAAAGAAGAAGAATTCATTTTACAGCGCCTGGGCTATGTCCGCGAAGGCGAAGAATTATAAGGGAGGAATTACGATATCTATGGAATCATTTAAATCGGGTTTCGTCGCCGTCGTCGGCCGCCCGAATGTTGGCAAGTCGACACTCATCAACCGCATCATCAAGCATAAAGTCTCGATCGTCTCCGATAAGGCACAGACGACGCGCAACCGCATCCTCTGCATCCATACGGACGACGAATGTCAGATCGTCTTCCTCGACACGCCGGGCATCCACAAGCCGAAACATAAGCTGGGGGAATTCATGGATGAAGCGGCCTATCAGTCCCTGCGCGACATCGACGCCGTCCTGTTCCTCATCTCGGGCAATGAAAAGAAGGGCCCTGGCGACCTCTTCGTCCTGGATAAGCTGAAAGACGTCGGCGTTCCGGTCTTCTTGATCATCAACAAAGTCGACCTCATGACGAAAGAAGAGATACTGCACAAGATTACGGAATATGCCGAACTCTATCCTTTCGCCCAGGTCATCCCCATTTCCGCCCTGAAAGGGGACAACGTCGATGCCGTCGTCGACGAACTGCGCAAGATCCTGCCGGAAGGGCCCAAGTATTTCCCTGACGACATGATCACGGACCAGCCGGAACGCCTTTTGGTCGCTGAAATCGTCAGGGAAAAGCTCTTCCGCTGTACCCGCGATGAAGTGCCCCATGCCATCGCCGTCTATGTCGAAGAAATGAAGGACCGCGGTCACAATAAGGTCTATATCCGGGTCACGGTCTATGTCGAACGGGATTCGCAGAAGCGCATCGTCATCGGCAAGAACGGCACGGTCCTCAAAGAAGTAGGCAACCTGGCCCGCCAGGAAATCGAAAACCTCCTCGGTTCTTCGGTTTACCTCGACATCTGGGTCAAAGTCAAGCGGGACTGGCGCAATAAGTCGGGCGCCCTCAGCGAATTGGGCTATAAGAACGAGTAGGGGGCTGCATGATGGAAGTACAATCAATCGTCCAATGTCTGCTCGTCTTTCTCATCTGTTTGGCCGTCAGCGCCATCTGCGTCACCGGTAAATTCGCCTTTGCCCAGCTGCGCCGGGAATACCTGGAAGAACTCGTCCGCGACGGCGATACGTCGCTGAAACCGCTCTTGTCCCTCTACGACAAGCCCATCGTCTTTCTGGGGACGGCCCAGCTCGGCATGGCCTTGTCCGGCCTCATCGCCGGCGCTGCCGGATTCTGCGGCCTCTATGGCCTCTACGGCCTGCTGGCTCCGTATATCGGCCATACGTGGCTCATCTGGCTCATCGAAATCTGCGCCGGTATCGTCCTCTGCTTCATCCTCTGGGTCTTTGGCGAGCTCATCCCCAAGTCCATCGGCCTCCAGCGCCCGGAAAAGAGCCTCAAGGCCCTGCGCCGCTTCATCCAGCCCTGGAGCCGGCCCTTCATGCCCTTCATCCTCTTCGGGAACTGGCTGGGCCGGGCCATCCTGGCAGACCGCAACCTCGATGTGACCAATGAAATCGATATGGACCATTCGGAAGATGAAATCCGCATGCTGGTTACGGCCAGCCACAAGGAAGGGAAAATCGACCAGGTCGAAAGCGAACTCATCGGCAACGTCTTCGATTTCGCCGACCGCCTGGCCAAGGAAATCATGGTGCCCCGCCAGGACATCGTCTGCCTCTATACGGAAGATACGATGAACCAGCATTTGCAGACCATCCGCCAGTCGCGGCATACGCGCTATCCCCTCTGTGAAGACGATAAGGACCACGTCCTGGGCCTGGTCCACATCAAGGACATCATGGACCTCTATATCCACAAGCGCAGCAACTTGAACCTCATCAAGCGGCCGATCCTCATGGTCCCGGAAATCATGCCGGCATCGAAGCTCCTCCAGCTCATGCGCATGCGCCGGACCTACCTGGCCATGGTCGTTGATGAATACGGCAGCACCGTCGGCCTCATCGGCCTGGAAGACATCCTGGAAGAACTGGTCGGCACGATCCAGAACGAACACACCCAGGAAAAAGAAGAAATCCAGCCCCTGCCTGACGGCGCCTATGAATTTGCCGGGACAGTCCTTCTCGACGACGTCGAAGAGCTGCTGCACATCCCCGTCGAAGACGATGTCGATACCGATACCATCGGCGGCTACGTCTTCAATGCCCTGGGCCATACGCCGAAAGTCCACGACGAAGTCACTATCGGCGCCTACTGCTTTACAGTCCTGGAAATGCAGCGCTTCCGCATCGTCCGCCTGAAAGCCGTACCCCTGCCGGGAGCGGCTGCCCCTGGGGAAGACAGCGGGGATGAAGAAGATAAGACTCATGAATCGTAGCGGCTACTATGGCCGCAAACCGTCGCGGTCCTATGAAGGCATCATCCTCACCGTCCGCAAGACCAGTGCCAAACAGCTCGTCGTCACGGTCCTGACCCGGCAGGCCGGCATCCTCCACGTCCTGGCCCGCCGCAGCACTCAGGGCAAGATGGGCTACGGCGCCTTGACGCCTCTGGCCGAGATGACCTTTGACGTCTTTGAAAAAGACGGCGTCTACACGCTGACGGAATACGACTGCCGCAGCAACCAGCGCCTCCGCGAGCTGACTTGGGACGGCTATATCTATTCGCAGATCTTCGTCGAAATGGTCCTCTTCATGGCCGGCGGCGGAGCCGATGAAGTCCTGTACGATCTGGTCCGCCTCTATAGCCGGGCCATCGAACTCAAGGACATCCGCATCGTCACCATCATCGCCGGCTGGCAGCTCATGGCCCTGACAGGCTTCCTGCCGGACATCGACACGGCCCGCGTCTTCTGTCAGGGCCAGGGCTACTGCCGGCAGCCCGTCTATTACATCGACGATGAAAGGCCGGAAAACATGAAAGAACTGCCTCTGACGCCGTCTGTACGCCAGACCTGGAAGACCCTGGTCCACTATCCCTGGGGAACCCAAGAAACCGTGAACCTGCGCATGGCCGACCTGAAATTCCTGGAAGCCCTGCTCTACAACTACGTCAACCAGTGCAGCGAACGCCAGATGAAGACACCGGAATTATTAGTGGCTCGTGGCTAGTGGTTCGTGGCTCGCGGATCGCGGATCGTAGGGGCGGCCCACCTGGCTCTCTTGATAGGAGAGCTGTCAGCAAAGCTGACTGAGAGGTTGCTCTTTTAAATAGTTCGTGTTTCGTAGGGGTCGCCACGTGGGCGACCCGTTAGGGATTTGTGTGATTCTTCTAGCAGACTGGTCGGGAAATCGTACATATTTCAGAGCGGGCGCCCCACGTGGACGCCCCTACAAAAAAGAGGCTGTCGCGCATGCGGCAGCCTCTTTTTGCCCCCTCACCGCTTATGCAGCGGGTCGTATTTCCAATGATGGGCGTATTCTTTTAGACTTTCGGCGACGGCGTATTGGGCCGTATCGGTATAGACCATTTGCGTATCTACGGACTCTTCCCAGATGGGGACAGGCCAGTCGCGGGGCGGTTCGATGTAATAGAGCAGGAATTCCCTGGTCTTTTCGATGAACCATTCCGGCAGGCGGGGGTGGAATTTCTTGTAGAAGATGAACAAGTGGATGTGATTGGGCATGACCGTGAACTCTTTGATGATGGCAATCTGGTTGTTCCGCTGCATGGCCTTGAGGGCCCGCGTCGCCGCCATGCCCCAGGCGGTCGGCCGCCAGATGTGCTGTCCCTGATAGCGCAGGACTTTCCCCAGTGTTTCTTCCTTTTGATACGTACAAAAGGTGATGAGCTGGCACCGGGGAACGGTAGAGAAGGGTTCCCGCCATGCAGGAAGGGAGAAAAACGGTTTGTGATACATGGGCAACACCTCCGAAAAAAAAACAAAACGTTTAAAACAAGATGCGTGTTACGCCTATTGTACCCTGGAAATATGAAAGGGACATTAAAAAATCAGGGGCCTTGATTAAAAAATGATTAAAACTTGTTTTTGTGCCCTATCATGCTATAATAAAACTATTTCACTCCTTGTTATTAGAGAAAGGACGATTCCATGGTTCGCAGTATGACTTCGGGCAATCCCATCCGCCTCATCCTGGCTTTTACGGTGCCCCTTTTAATCGGCAATGTTTTCCAGCAATTTTATAATATCGCCGACATCATCATCGTCGGCCGCACTATCGGCGTCAATGCCCTGGCCGCTGTCGGCGCCGTGGCACCCGTCTTCATGGCCGTCTTCGGCCTGACGATCGGTTTGTCTTCCGGTTTTTCCGTCATCACGGGTCAGCGCTTCGGTGCCGAAGACATGGACGGCGTGCGCCGGTCTGTGGCGACGTCTGCCATGCTGGCCCTGGTCATCACCCTGATGCTGACGGCCTGCGTGAGCCTGGCCATGCCGCTCATCATGCGGCTCATGAACATTTCAGATGTCCTCTACGACGACGCCTATCATTACATGCTCATCGTCGTCCTCGGCCTGGTAGCCATGATGAGCTATAATCTCCTGTCCTGCATCTGCCGGGCCCTCGGCGACAGCCGGACGCCACTTTATTTCCTCATCGTGTCGTCTCTCTTGAATATCGCCCTGGCCCTGTTGTTCATCGTCGCCTTTGGCTGGGGCGTCTCCGGCTCGGCCATCGCCCTGGTCATCGCCCAGGCCGTATCGGCCGTGCTCTGCCTGTGTTTCATGCGCCGCCGCTTTCCCATGCTGCGCCTGACCCGAGCCGACTGGAACTTTGACTGGCCCTTTGCCTGGCAGCATTTGCGCCTGGGCCTGCCCATGGCCGTCCAGTTCCTTATCATTTCCATGGGCATCCTGGTCCTGCAGTCGGTCTGCAATACCTTTGGCCCTGAAACGATTGCCGGCTTCGTATCGGCGACGAAAATCGAACAGCTGGCCTTGCAGCCCATGATTTCCTTCGGCATCGCCATGGCTGTCTATTCGGCACAGAACTACGGCGCCAGCCAGTATGGCCGCATCCGCCAGGGCGTCCGTCAGTGCTCCCTCGTGTCCCTGGTATTCTGCCTGGCCGCAGCCGTGGCCATGTACAGCTATGGCCGGGAACTCGTCAGCGTCTTCACGACGGACCACGACGAAGTCCTCATGGAACAGGCTTTCCTCTATCTGAAGATGTCCGTCCCGTTCTATCTCTTCCTGGGCCAGATCTTCGTCTACCGCAACGCATTGCAGGGCATGGGCATTTCCAGCGTGCCCCTCATCAGCAGCATCCTGGAACTGGGCGGCCGCAGCGTATCGGCCCTGGTTCTGGCCGCCATGTGGGGCTACTTCGGCATCTGCTGTGCCAGCCCTATTTGCTGGGTCCTGGCCTGCCTATTTACAGGTGGTTCCTATTTCTGGGTCATGCACACCATGAAGGCCAACGGCTGTTAAAAAGGGAAGGGGACAGTCTATGAATACAGAGAAAGAAAACAATATGACTTCGTTAGGAGTATGAAGCATTTTTTTAGCAAGCTGATTGGGAAAACGTACATATTACAAAGCGGGCGCCCCGCGTGGCGCCTCTACAGAAAAAGCGCCGTCCGCGAGGACAGCGCTTTTTTTCTATTCAAACTGATTGACTAATTCTATGAGTCTTTCTTTATGCTGGGGATACCATTCGTTGTAGGACTGGTTGGCATCGAAAAGGGTCTGGTTGAGGGCCAGGAAGAAGTCGGGCAGGTGCTCGATGGTGATGACCCCGATTTGTTCGCCCATGACGCCTTTACCGATGGCGTAGTTGCCTCCGGCGTAGATGTTGAAGGCCGGTTCCATTTTGTCGCCGATTTTTTTGCTGGCGCCGCGCAGGCCCAGAGGAGCCAGCTGCTGGACCGTGCAGTTCGACGGACAGCCAGAGAAGTGGCATTTCGGCAGGAAGTGGCTGTCGATGCCGCGGTCTTTGAAGAGCTGGGCCAGTTTGACGAAGGTGCCGTGAGAATCGCGCAGGCCCTGCTGGCAGACCGTAGCGCCGATGCAGCTGACGGAATGTTCAAAGGCCGTCGTCGCCGTGTCGTCCGCCGTGAGGGCAGCGACTTTACGGGCTTCGTCTGCCGTGAGGTTGATGATGTAAGCCGTTTCGTCGGCATTGAGGCGGATTTCTGCGCCTTCCATGGTCTGGAGGGCCTTGAGCAGGTCGTGGAAGACGGAGAGTTTCGGCGTGCCGCCTAAAGGCTTGTATTCGACGTAATAGAGGCCGGCCTGTTTCTGTTTGCCAATGCGGCCGTCTTCGAGGACGCTGTCATCGGCGCCGCTCTTAGCTAACGGCGTTTCTTCTTCGATGGTCAGGCGGTAATCGCCTTCGGCCTTGGCTTTGGCGACGGCATCGCGGACGGCCTGGCGGAAGGCATCGTCGCCGAGCTTGGTGAGGATGAAACGCGAACGGTTCTGGCCGCGGTGTTCATAGTCGCCGTATTTCATGTAGACGTCCCGGCCATAGCCCAGGATGTAATAGGAAATATCCTGCGGATCGACGCCTTCGTCGATGAGGATGCCGAAGCGCGAGCCGTTGAGTCCGAAGCCGCCGCCGGCATAGACGTCGAATTTGTGGTCCGGCCGGGCCACGAAGCCCAGGTCCTTGAAGGTCGCATGGCCTTCGTTGTCCAGGCCGCTGGAGAAGCTGATTTTATATTTACGCGGCAAGTTGAATTTGGGAATGCAGTTGATGACGAAGTTGGCTGCTGCCTTGATGTACGGCGTCATGTCGAAGTATTCGCCCGGAGCGACGCCATGGAGCGGGCTGGCCGTGATGTTACGCGGATTGTCGCTGCCGGCGCCGACGCAGTAGACGCCGTGGTCGAAACATTCCTGATAGAGGGCGAGGACTTCTTTTTCGCCCAAATGATGGAGCTGCAGGGCCTCACCTGTCGTGAAGTGGACGAGGTCGATGTCGTAGCGGTCGAGGACGTCCTTCAGGAAAGCGATGTGTGCCGGTTCGATGGCACCGCCGGAAAAGCGCAGGCGCAGCATGGTGCTATGGGCCCCCCGTTCGCCATAGCAGCCGAACTTGCCCGACGTCCCCTTATATTTGGCCGGCGGCAGTTCCTTAGCGTAAAAAGCCTGCGTCGCTTCGACGAACTGCGGGAAGCGGCGGCTGATTTCTTCCTTTGTTTCTTTTGTGATTTGAGTCATTTCATAAACACCCCTTATTTAATCGAAAACTATACTAGATTTGTACCCTATTATAACAGACTTTTTTAAAGAGGGCAAAAGATTCACCAGAAAATTTGCTTTTTGTTATATTTTTGTTTAACCTTAGTATGTATATATGTATACTAGAAGAAAATTTAGAGAAACCAGGTGAGGACTATGCAACTCCGGGACTGGCGGCTGCGCAAGCGCCTCCTTTTTTCCAACTTTATCATGATTTTCATTCCCGTCCTGTTTACGGTCGTCGTCAGCATCGCCATCTTTTTGGCCCTGCAATTCGGCAACATCAACCGGGCCAGTATCATTTCCTTTATCTGGCCTGAGAGCGGTCAGAACATGTCCATCCAGTTCGAGCTGAGCCGCCTCCGTGTCCGGGCCGATCAGTATAATGGCAACATGGACCGTCTCCTCCAGGCCGCCGATCATTTGGAGGACCAGGGCCTCAATGTATCCATTTGGCGCGATAAGGAAGACCTCTACGATACGGATGGCATCGACAAGGTGTACCTGCGCCAGCAAGTCATGGCCGGTCATCGTCAGGGCCATGCCGACTTTACCTGGACTGGCGAAGGGCTGCGCTTTTACTACGTCTCGCCTCATACGGACATCCATTTGGCCGTCGCCGGTGCCGTGCCGAGTTATTCCGAAAACGAGTACATCGACTTGTCATCGAAGGACATCTTGAAGGTCGCCTTTTACGTCCTGGCTATTCTGACTATCTTGCTGACCATCCTCGTCGGCCTGAAACTGTCGCGCTGGATGGCCGGCCAGATCGTCGGTCCCGTCGAAAGGCTGCGCAATATGGCCGATGCCATCAGCCAGGGCGATTTGGACCATCCCGTCCCGATTTTGTCGCGTGACGAAATCGGCGATACCTGCCAGGCTTTTGAAAAGATGCGCCTCCAGCTGCGGGCTGCCCGGGATACGCGGGAAAAATACGACAAGAACCGCAAGGAACTCCTGGCCGGCATTTCCCATGATTTGTCGACGCCTTTGACGAAAATCGAAGGCTATGCCAGCGGCATCCTCGACGGCATCGCCAATACGCCGGAAAAAGAACGGCACTACCTGGGCATGATCGTCGATACGTCGCGCCACATGGCCGGCCTGGTCCGGACGCTCTTCCTCTTTTCCAAGCTCGACCTGGGCCAGGTGCCCTTCCATTGGGAAGACGTCGACGTGGCGGCCTATTTAAAGGATTATATTGGCGAACAGACGGACCATTTCCACCAGCAAGGGCTGGACGTGACCTTCCAGTCCTCCCTGGACAAGGCCGTCATTTCTATGGACCGTCAGCAGTTCCAGCGGGTCATTGAAAATATCCTGGGCAACAGCTTGAAATATAAAGACCAGGCCGTCGGCCATCTGGCCATTATCCTGACCGATGGCGGGGAAGGGGCATACCTCCTTTCTTTTGCCGATGACGGCTGCGGCGTCGAAGAGAAGGAACTGCCGAAGCTCTTTGAAAGTTTCTACCGCACCGACAAGGCCCGGACCAATGTGGCCAAGGGAAGCGGCTTGGGCCTGGCCGTGGTCCAGCAGATTGTCCATGCCATGAAGGGAAAAATCTGGGCCCAGGCGACAGTGCCTAAGGGATTGACCATTTGCATTTCGTTACCGAAAGGGGAATCACATACATGAAACGTATCTTGATTATTGAAGACGACCAGGGCATTGCCGAATTGGAAAGGGACTACTTGGAAGCCAATGGCTTCAGTGCCGACATCGCGGTCGATGGCAAGACAGGGGAAAAGAAAGCCCTGGAAGACGCCTATGACCTCATCCTGCTGGACATCATGCTGCCCGGCCGCGATGGCTTCCAGATTTGCCGGACTATCCGCGAAACCAAGGACATCCCGATCCTCATGGTATCGGCCCGGCAGGAAGACATCGACAAGATCCGCGGCCTCGGCCTGGGCGCCGATGACTACATCGTCAAGCCCTTCAGTCCCAATGAGCTCGTAGCCCGCGTCAAAGGTCACCTGGCCCGGTATGAACAGCTCACGTCCCGCGAAGTCCATCGCGACGTCCTGCACTACGGCGACTTGGAAATCGATGAGAGCGGCCACCGCGTCTTCGTCAAGGGGAAAGAAGTGACCCTGCCCAATAAGGAATTCGAGCTCCTCTTGTTCTTTGCCAAGAATCCGGGCATCGTCTTCAGCAAGGAGACCCTCTTCGACCGCGTCTGGGGCAGCGAAGCCCTGGGGGAAACGGCGACCGTGTCGGTCCACGTCAACCGCATCCGCGAAAAAATCGAAGAGGATACGGCCAACCCCCGCTACATCGAAACGGTCTGGGGCGCCGGCTACCGCTTCCGGGGTTAGCCTGACGGAATTTTTTACGGTCCTTTCTCGTTTTGTTATCGCTCTGTTTATCTTTTATTTAACTTCCCTTCCTATACTGATACCATCAAAACGGTAACGAATAGGAAGGGGAGTTTTTATTATGTATGAATTTCGTGCAAAACAGGAAGACGTGGCCCTGTCGGTATGGCAGCGCCTGTGGCAGAAAATCATGGCTTCGCCGGCTGCCATCCTCCTGGTCCTGGCAGCCATCCTCTGTTTTGTGGCCAACCACCTGCTGGTCGTCACGGACCCTGTCGAATCGAACTATGTTCTGACGGCTAAGGAAATGCTCGCTTCTGGCGACTACTTCTCACCGCGCATCTTCGGCGATTACTGGTACGATAAACCGATTTTCTTCTATTGGGAACTCATTGCCGCCTTCAAGCTCTTCGGCATCAGTAATTTCTCGGCCCGCTTTTTCCCGGCCCTATTCGGTATGGCCGGCATCCTCCTGGCCTATGGCTTCACGGCCCGCCTCTACGATAAGAAGACGGGATTCCTGACCGGCCTCATCTTGCTGACGACGGTAGAATATTTTTACCTCTCCAAGGCCATCATTACGGATATGACCCTCTTCGTCTTTTATTCGGCCTGCCTCATGGCCTTTTACATCGCCTACAGCGAAGGCAAGCCGCGCTGGTATTACCTGGCCTACGCCTTTGCCGGCCTGGCCGTCCTGACCAAAGGGCCTATCGGCTTCTTCCAGCCCGGGCTGATCATCCTGCTTTTCCTCGTATGGCGCCGGGATCTCAAGGCCCTGCTGCACATCAAGCTCTTTTCCGGCCTGATCCTGTTCCTGGCCATCACCCTCATCTGGTATGGTCCGATGTACGCCATGCATGGCAGCGACTTCGTCAGTCAGTTCATCGGCGTCCATAACGTCCTGCGGGCTACCGTTTCCGAACATCCTCAGTTCAATGTCTGGTATTATTACAGCGCCATCTTCCTGGCCGGCTTCATCCCCTGGGTCTTCACTCTGCCCCTGGCCTGGCGCGACTATGGCCTGACCCGGAAAATCGCGGCGGCCTGGCGGGAAAAACGACTGCGCCTGCCTGCCTTGTCCATGAAGACCCAGTTCCTCATCGTCTGGGCGGCTACGATTTTCGTGACCTATCAGCTCATGGCGACGAAATACATGACCTATACCTTCCCGTATATGATTCCCCTGGCCATCGGCTTTGCGTCGTATTTGAAGAAATATGACCGCCTGGTCCTCAACATGGCCGGCATCGTCCTGGCCATTTACGTAGCCGCTACGTGTACGGTCATCGTGCCTCAGTGCCAGCAGGCTTCGGCTTATGATGCCGCCCAGGTCGTCAGCGGCCTGGCCGATAATGAAACGGCCGTCGTCACCTATGGCGGCCGCTACCCCGTATCCCTGACCTATTATTCCAATCATCCGGCTTATCGCTGGAACAGGCTGATGACATTGCCAATAAACTGCCTGGCGGTATCAGCTGGAATGCCAAGAACGTCATGCCCTTCATGGCTATCGAAGACCTGCCGAACCATCCTAAAGTCCTGGCCGTCGTCCGCGACCGCGATGAAGCCCACTTCCTCCAGGAAGTACCGGGGAACTGGAAATGGCGCACCCAGAAAGGCGTTTGGGCCATATACCAAAAAGAAGCCGATTTGTAGCCCTCCTGAAATGGCCTTGTGACTGAATTGTAACGGCTCATGAGTATACTATGAGTAACCTAAATAAGGAGAGTGATACTTATGAAGAAGTTCAACTATATAGTACGCATGATGCTGGTTTTGGTCGTTACCTTCATGACCTTCAGCGGCGCCGCCCTGACGGCCCAGGCCGCAGGCCCCAGAGATTATCCACAGCGCTGGGAACAGCACGATGACCGCGACTATCGTCATGATGACCGCAACTGGGAAAAAGAACGGAAAGATTGGGAAAAGAACCATAAGACATCGACCCAGAAAGATGTCGACAAAGCCAACCGTAAGGCCAACATCGCCATCGGCGTGGCCGCCGTCGCCACCATCATCGCCTTGACGAAGTGAGTGGGAATAATAGTGGCTAGTGGTTCATGGCTCTCCTTATAGGAGAGCTGTCAGCGAAGCTGACTGAGAGGTTGATCTTCGTTATAGTTTGCAGTATTGAGTTTGTAGTTTGTAGAAAATTGCTTTAAATTTAAAAGCCTTCACTACAAACTACAAACTGCAAACTTAAAACTTAAAAAGGGGCTGTCGCACATGCGACAGCCCCTTTTTTCGACGAACGATGAACGACCTACGACTCTAACCGCTAACCCCTAACCGCTAACCCCTAACCCCTAGCTACGAACCACTAGCCCCTTTCAATTCTCGTCCCGTCTGTTATAATAGGGAGTGCAATTAGATTCTGTTTATAAAGGAAGTGTTTATATCATGAAATTAACGGACCGCCTGGCTGCGGCTGTATCCCTCATTCCACAGGGGGCCGTCATTGCCGACATCGGGACCGACCACGCCTATATCCCGGTCTCCGTCTGTGAGAGCGGCCACTGTCCGTCGGCCATTGCCGCCGATATCGTCCCGGGACCGCTGGCAGCGGCCGTGGCCCACGTCCGCGGTGCCGGCTTGACCGACCGCATCGACTGCCGCCTGGGTGACGGCCTGACCTGCGTCAAAGCAGGGGAAGTCGATGGCGCTGTCATCTGTGGCATGGGCGGCCCGCTGATGGTGCGGATACTCCAGACTTCCTATGCGGTCTGGCAGTCTTTGAAATTTGTCGTCTTGCAGCCCCAGAGCGATGCCGGTGCCTTGCGCCGCTACCTGTATGAGCATGGCTGGCACATCGAAGACGAACGGCTGGTCATCGACGACGGCCGCCTTTACGAACTGATGCGGGCCGTGCCGGGACAGGCCGGGGCCCTGCCGGACTGGATCTATGACATCGGCCCCGTGAACTGGCAGCGCCGCGACCCGCTGCTCAGCCGCAAGATAGACATTCTCATGGAAACAAAAGGGCACATCTTGGAAGGCTGAAGAAGAGCCGCAAAGATGTGCACGAACGGATGGAAAAAATAGAAAGCGAATTGCGCTTCTGGAGGGAATTGAAATGGCAACTACAGTAGGTGAAATCGTCAAAGTATTGAAAGCTTGGGCGCCGTTGTCGCTCAAAGAATCGTGGGATAATCCGGGCCTGCTCATCGGCAGCCCTGACGAACCGGTCGATAAACTCATGGTCACCCTGGACGTCATGATGGGGACCGTCGATTATGCCATCGAACACGGCATCCAGATGATCGTCAGCCATCACCCGGTCATTTTCGATGGCTTGAAATCCCTGCGGACCGACACATACAGCGGCCGCATGTACCAAAAACTCCTGGCCCACCACATTTCCGTCTACAGCGCCCATACCAACCTGGATAGTGCCGACGGCGGCGTCAACGACGTCCTGGCCCGCCTCCTGGGCTTGACGGATTTGAAGGGCCTCGTCCCCGTCGCCGAAGATAAACTCTATAAAATCGCCGTCTACGTCCCGGAAAGCCATGGTGACGCCGTCCGCCAGGCCTTGGCCGACGCCGGTGCCGGCTATATCGGCAACTACAGCGACTGTTCCTTTACGGCCAAAGGCGAAGGCCGTTTCAAAGCCCATGAAGGGACGCATCCCTTTATCGGTGAAATCGGGCAAGTCGAAAAAACGGCAGAAGAACGGGTCGAAACCATAGTCCCCGAAAGCAAGCTCCGTCAGACCGTACAGGCCATGCTGGCCGCTCATCCCTATGAAGAACCGGCGTATGACCTGTATCCGCTGAAAAATGCCGGTCATCCCTTCATGATGGGCCGCGTCGGGACCTGGCCGACACCGGAACCGGCTATGGACGTCTTGAAGAAAATCAAAGGCCTCCTTCATCGCGATGCCTTGTCCTATGCCGGCGATACGGACGTCATCGTCCGCCGCGTCGCCCTTCTCGGAGGTGGCGGAGCTGGCTTCATCAAACTGGCGAGAGACGCCGGTGCCCAGCTTTACCTCACAGGTGATGTCAAATACCACGACGCCCAGGAAGCCATCCGACAGGGCATCGTCGTCGCCGACGGCGGCCACTTCGGCACCGAATCGCCTGTCGTCGCCGACCTCTGCCGACGCCTGGAACAAGCTGCCGAAGAACAGCAATGGCACATCACCTGCGAAACCGACCCGACCAGTAAGGACATGCTGCATTATATGTAAAGCGCCTTATGGCGCGCCGTTCGCAGGTCGCAGGCCGCAATGGCTCCCCTGATAGGGGAGCTGTCAGCGAAGCTGACTGAGAGGTTGATTTCCTGTCAGATAGTGCCGCTGTGAAATTCAACCACAGCCCATTCTTGTCCAATGGCGGGTTTTTACGAGCCACGAGCCACGAACCACGAGCCACGGCCTTCCAAGGCGACCAGCGAACTGCGGGGCCGTCAGGCCCCATTAATTCCCATAGAAAGGAAACGTATCATGACTAAAGAAGAACATGTAAGACATTTATTAGAAGACCCGGTATATGCCATTATGGGCAACGAGGAACTCTGCCTGGGCCGTAGCAATATGGACGTCGCCAAGGAATTGATCGCGGCTGGCGTCACGATTATCCAGTACCGCGAAAAACATAAGAAATGGCGCGCCAAGTACGAAGAAGCCAAAGCCATTGCCCAGCTCTGCCACGACCACGACGTGACCTTTATCATGAACGACTCGACAGACCTGGCCATCGCCTGCGGCGCCGACGGCATCCACGTCGGCCAGGATGATGCACCGGCCCAGATCGTCCGTCAGCTCGCCGGCCCGGACGTCTTCATCGGTGTATCGACCAATACCGTCGATGAAATGAAACAGGCCCTGGCTGACGGTGCCGATTACGTCGGCTTCGGTCCCATGTTCCCGACACAGTCCAAGAAAGACGCCGACGAAGTCGTAACGCCTGAAGCCAAGGAATATGCCCTTAAATTCGACCTGCCCGTCGTCACCATCGGCGGCATCAGCCTGGCCAACATCCGCAGCCTCTACGACGAAGGCTTCCGTTCCTTTGCCATGATTTCCGCCATCGTAGGCCAAAAAGACATCAAAGGCGCCGTAGAAAAAATCCGCCGGACCTTGCGTTAGCTATAAGCGAATAGAGCTTATAGCGCCGGTCGCAGTTCGCAGACCGCCGTCCGCAATGGCTCCCCTGATAGGGGAGCTGTCAGCGAAGCTGACTGAGAGGTTGATTTCCTGTCAGATAGTGCCGCTGTGAGGTTCAACCACAGCCCATTCTTGTCCAATGGCGGGGGTTTACGAGCCACGAACCACGAGCCACGAACCACGAGCCACGGCTTTTTCCATGAGCCGAGGGGTTCCCGAGGCGATGTCGTCAATTTGAGCTTGTCGCCGCGCAGCGGCATCTGAGTCCATGGCGGCCTGCGACCTGCGGGGCCATCAGGCCCCTGATTCGATGAACGGAATCGGCCTGCGGGCCCGTCAGGCCCTTGACTCTCATCATCAAATATGGTATCCTATACGAATGATGAGTATGAAAAGCAATCGCTAGTGCTTTTGCATTAGAGGAAAGTCCGAGCTCCGTAGGGCAAGATGCCGGCTAACGGCCGGCGAAGGTGACTTTAGGGATAGTGCCACAGAAATGTGTACCGCCACGCAAGTGGTAAGGGTGGAACGGTGCGGTAAGAGCGCACCAGCGGTGCAGTAATGCATCGGCTAGGTAAACCCCATCTGGAGCAAGACCGAATAGGGGAGGGATGAAGCGGCCCGCTGATCTTCCGGGTTGTGTCGCTTGAACATGCTGGCAACGGTATGTCTAGATAGATGATTGCTGCTGCGCAAGCAGAACAAAACTCGGCTTACTGATTACTCATCACCTTGTGAATCTAAAAGGACTGTTACACGAAGGCATAGGCCATCGTGGACAGTCCTTTTTTTATGTTTGAAAACGGCCATTTCATCACGATGAACGAAGAACGACCTACGATGAACGGACGGCGGCCTGCGACCGGCGAACTGCGGCCTGCGGGCCTTTAGGCCCTACAAGCCCTTTACATTTCCCCTTGTCCATGATATCATTTCAATAAGTGGTTTCAGATGGTAATAAACCATAATAATGAATTACCATGATAATGAATACTTAAACAAACAAAAGCGAGGGATTTAAGTTGGCATTAATCGTTAAGAAGTTCGGCGGCAGCTCCGTTGCGACACCGGACAAAATGCGGGCTATTGTACAACGAGTCTTAAAAGGCAAAAAGCCTGAAGACAAAATCGTCATCGTTGTTTCGGCAATGGGGGATACTACCGACGATTTAGTGACATTAGCAAAGCAGATTACCTCTAAGACTTACGGCCGTGAAATGGATATGCTCCTGACGACGGGCGAACAGGTCTCCATCGCCCTCATGGCTATGGCTTTCCAGGAAGCCGGCCAGAAGGCTATTTCCTTTACCGGTGCTCAGGCCGGCATCAAGACCAGCGATTCCTTTAACAAAGGCCGTATCCTGGCATTGAAACCGGGCCGCATCATGAAAGCGCTGGATCAGGGCAATATCGTCGTCGTCGCTGGTTTCCAGGGCATTACGGGCCATGGCGATATCACGACGCTGGGCCGCGGCGGTTCCGATACGACAGCCGTTGCCATTGCCGGTGCCATCCATGCTGATGTTTGTGAAATCTATACCGACGTTGACGGCGTATACACGTCCGATCCCCGTGTCGTTCCCAATGCAAGGAAAATCGAACAGATTACATACGGCGAAATGCTGGAAATGGCGAAACTCGGCGCCGGTGTCATGCAGCCCCGTGCCGTCGAAATGGGCAGCCGCTTCGGCGTCCCCATCCATGTACGCTCGACTTTTTCTGAAGATGAAGGAACTATGATACAGGAGGATTGCTCTATGGAAGTCAAACAGTATCTCATCCGCGGCGTCGCTTCGGATAAAAATGTTGCAAAAATCACCGTTTTAGGGATTCCCAATAAACCGGGCTTCGCTTATCGCGTTTTCGCTGAATTGGCAGAAAAACACGTCGACGTCGACATGATCGTCCAGAGTGTCCGCATTGCCAACGAAGGCGTAACGGATATTACCTTTACCATTGCCCGTACGGACCTGGAACAGGCCAAAGCTGTCTTTGCCAATCTGCGCAAGGAAATGCCTGTCGAAGATATCCTCATCGATGATAAGATGGCTAAAGTTTCTGTCGTCGGTGCTGGCATGGCCGGTCATCCGGGCATCGCTGCCGGCATGTTCGGTGTCCTCGGCGATAACGGCATCAATATCGAAATCATTTCCACTTCGGAAATCAGCATCACCTGCCTGATTGCAGAAGATGTCATCGACAAAGCCGTCAAAGCTATCCACGCGCACTTCTTCGACGAAGACTGAGGGGGATACATGTCTGTATTGGATAGCTTTACAGAAGAGATGTTGCAGTCTGAACTGCCCAAACGGGTCATCCTCGAACGCCTGACCCATGGCCTGGAAGTAGAAAAGCCGCCGCAGTTTGCCATTCCGGCTCCCAAATACACCTTTGAGACCAATCTGCACGGCTTCCGTTACGACTATCAACATCAGACCGTCACCATTTCCTATAAAGTAGCCCACGGCCTTCATGACGATATGACCGTATCCTTTATGACTTTCCGGGTCATCCTGGAAGGATTGGGCGTTTGTATCCGAATGCAGAAGTGGTAGTGAAATACAGAGGGGGTTGTCGCCAATGCGGCAGCCTCCTTTTTGTGGTGAAGGAGGGGAAACGCGGTTCGCAGGCCGCAGATGGCAGTCCGCAATGGCTCCCCTGATAGGGGAGCTGTCAGCAAAGCTGACTGAGAGGTTGAGAGGCATGCGTAGGGGCCGTCAGGCCCAAAAAGGAGGGGAAACGCGATGCATTGCGGAACCGATATCGTACAAATCAGCCGTATAGCGGACATGGCCGCCCGTCACGGCCGTTCCTTGGGCCGCTTTTTTACGGAACAGGAACTGGCTTATTGCCAGCGGAACGATGGTACCTGGCGGGCCGAATCGCTGGCCGGCATCTTTGCTGCCAAAGAGGCTTTGTTCAAGGCCTTGGGGACCGGTTTCCGCCAGGGAAAATGGACGGACGTCGAAGTCTGCCATGACTCGTTGGGAGCCCCGTATTATCAGCTCCATGGCTATTACGCCCAGGCCGTGGGCCAGGATGGCCAGCTGCCGTCCCTGTCCATCGCCCACGACGGCGATTACGCCATCGCCTTCACCGTGTTAGGGTAAAAAAACGCAGTCCGCAGGCCGCAGATGGCAGTCCGCCATGGCTCCCCTAATAGGGGAGCTGTCAGCAAAGCTGACTGAGAGGTTGATTGGCTGTCAGATAGTGCCGCTGTGAGGTTTAACCACAGCCCATTCTTGTCTAATGGCGGGATTTTACGAACCAAGAACCACGAGCCACGGCCTTTCCTCGGACTCAGATGCGGCGTTGCCGCGACAGACTCAAACTGAGAACGACGCTTCGGGAAGCCCTCAGCGCGTAGCGGGCCGCCTTTACAGGCCGGCCCCTACGGTGGCCCCGGATGGGGCAATTTTACGAGCCAATGGTTTCCCGAGGCGATGTCGTCCCTTTGAGTTTGACGCCGCGCAGCGGCACGGCATTTGAGTCCATGGCGGCCTGAGATGGCGGGGCCGTCAGGCCCCATTACACGCGCCCTTTTCAATAAAAATAGGAGAGAATTACTATGCAAAAAGTTACTACTGCCGCTCAGATGCGGAATATGGATCGGATAGCTATGCATGGCATATATGCCATTGCGCCGGCTGTCCTCATGGAAAATGCCGGCCATGCCGTTGCCGAACGGGCCGGTGCCTGGCTGGAAGGCTGGGATGGCAAGGATGTCGTCCTCTTTTGCGGCAAAGGCAATAACGGCGGCGACGGCTTCGTCATTGCCCGCCATATCTTAGCCGCCGGGGCCAGGGCCTATGTCTATGTCCTCGGGGAAGAAGCCGACTATAGCGATGAAGCGCGTCAGCACTTGCATACGCTGCAGCAGCTGGCCGACGATGAAACGTGCCTGCTCTTGCCGGCGCCGCAGTCGGAAGCTGACTGGCAGGTCCTGCAAGAACGGCTCCTCGCCTCTTCTGTCGTCATCGACGCCATGTTGGGGACGGGCTTCCACGGCAGCCTGCGCCAGCCCATTACCTCTATCGTAGCGGAAGTCAACGCCGCTGCCGCCGCCGGTGCCGTCACGGTCATCGCCGTCGATATGCCGACTGGCGTCAACTCCGATACGGGGGCTGTCAGCAACGGTGACGACGATGAAGACGGTCCGCTCTTTGCCGATATGACCGTCACCTTTGGTGCCCTCAAACGGGGCCTGGTCCTCTATCCCGGCCGGGCTTGTGCCGGCCACGTTGAAGTCGACCCCATCGGCATGCCTGGTCCGCTGCTCATGCAGCTCGAAGAAGACCCGGCTTATTTGCTGCAGGAATCGGATATCGCTGAAATCGTCGTGCCCCGCAGCCCGGACAGCCATAAAGGAACTCACGGTACCATCGCTATCGTCACCGGCAGCAGCCAAATGGCCGGAGCCGCCCTCATGGCCGCTCATGGAGCCGTCCGCAGCGGGGCCGGCAAGGTCTTCCTCCGCGTGCCCGGTGCGACGGCGCCGTACTGCATCGGCGCCCAGCCGGAAATCATGGTCCGCGGCGTCGGTACTGGCGACCACTTCACCGCTGCTGATGCCGATGAAATCATTGATGAAAGCAAGACCTGGTCCGTCCTGGCCATGGGCCCCGGCATGGGCCGCGACGCCGGGACGAAAGAATTTCTCCTGAAAGTCCTGGCCGCTGTGGATTGCCCTGTCGTCCTCGATGCCGATGCCCTCAACCTGCTGGCCGGAGAAAAGGCCCTCATCGCTTCGCGGGGCAGCCGGATTATCATGACGCCGCACTTGGCCGAATTTTCTCGCCTCAGCGGCCTGTCCATGACGGAAATCAAAGCGGACCCCATCGCGGCAGCCCGTCATTTTGCCTCGAAATGGAAAGTCAACCTCGTCCTCAAAGGGGCGCCGACGCTCATCGTTTCGGCCCGGACGGGGAACGTCTACATCAACTCCACGGGCAATCCCGGTATGGCCTGCGGCGGCATGGGGGACGTCCTGACCGGCATGATCGCCGCCATGACGGCCCATCAGGGCATGAGTGATTTGTGCAGTGCCGCCTGTGCCGGCGTCTATCTCCACGGATCAGCCGGCGATGCCTGCCGCAAAGCCCGCGGCCCCTATGGCTTTACGCCCATGGAAACAGCCGATGCCCTTCCCGGCGTCCTGGCTTCTTTAGAAGAAGATTTGGCCCTGCCCATTTTGCAGCAGCCCTTGATTGGAGGAAAATAAATTGAAAAAAAGAAAACTCTTTACCGCCGCCCTGGCCCTGGTCATGAGCTTCATGCTCGTCCTGGCCGGCTGTGGCAACAGCGCGTCGTCCAGCTCGTCTGGCGGGGCCAAGGCCGTCCAGTCCCTGAGTGCCTCTGACAAGGACCTGCGCATATCCGTCCTCAACGTCGGTCAGGCCGATGCGACGCTCATCCAGTATAAAGGCAAGAATATGCTCATCGATACAGGCGAAGTCGACAGCCGGGCCGATTTGGTCAAACAGCTCAAAGAACGCAAGGTCAAGGACATCGACATCATCGTCATCACCCATCCTCACGGCGACCACCTGGGCGGCATGGCGGAACTGTTCAAGGACTTCAAAATCAAGCAGATCTATGACAATGGCCAGAGTGCCAATACGGCCATGTACCGCAATTACCTGAAAAACATCAAGGCCAAGAACATTGCCTATAAGACCTTGAAGAAGGGCGATACCTTCACCCTGGGCGATGACGTCACCTTTACCGTCCTGTCGCCGGGCACGCCTTTCACTAAAGAAAATACCCAGAGCGTTTCTGAAAGCGGCCTGACCAATGACAATTCCATCGTCTGCAAGATGACCTATGGCCAGTTCTCCATGATGTTTACTGGCGATGCCCAGAAAGAAGTCGAAGAAAAGATCCTCAAGGACTATAAACCAGCTGACCTCAAAGCAGACGTCCTCAAAGTCGGCCATCACGGCAGCAAGACCTCGTCGTCCGACGCCTTCGTCAAAGCCATAGCCCCGAAAGCGGCAACCATTTCCTGCGCCGCCGGCAACCAGTACAAGTTCCCGCACGAACCGACGCTGAAGACCTTGCAGAAATACAACGTCGAAGTCTATCGTACCGACCGCAACGGCGTCATCACCATTACCACCGACGGCTCGTCATACAGCATTGAAAAGGAGCATTGATATGAAAAAAGAACTCGTCGGCAGCATCGACCGCATAACCGAACAGACGGCGTACATCATCCTCAACGACGATGAACACGAACTCCAGTTCCCACTGGAACTCTTGCCAGACGGCGCCGATGAAGGCATGGCCTTCACTATCACCATCGAACGCAACGAGGAAGAAGAAAAACGACTGGCCGAAGAAATCGAGGCCTTGAAAGAAGGCCTCTCCCAATAGGGAGAGGTTTTCTTTTTGCTCTTCCCAGGATTCACGGCGGGCTCGCCACGTGCGAGCCCCACGGAATCGCATACAGGCGATGGGAATGAGTGCAGGCCGCAAAAAAAATACACGGCCAGCGGGGCCGTCAGGCCCCTTATATATATTCCCTAACACGTTTTACTAAACACACATAATGCATGAAAATAAATAATTACTACAGGAGGTAATTTTATGATTGGGTATAAAAAAATTGCAGTCATCTTGGCCGTTTTTTCGGCTATGGGAATGGCTGTTCAAGGTCAGGGAAATGGCGATAATATCGCTTTTTCTCAAGGTGGACGCACGCCTTTGCCGGCTTTGGCGCCGGCAGCGTATGAAGGGCATTTCTGGCGTGTCGATGCGGAAAATAATGGGGGCTTGCCTCGGAATTTCCGCACGTGTCAGTCACCTTTTCATAAGGTAGAACATAAATATGCATCGGAAGTCGATTCGTCTTATGTTCCATCGCGGAAAGGCCTGGATGATTTACGTATTTCTGGGTCTGGCCAGTTTTCGGCCCGCCAGTTCGACGCCCTGGTCCAGGCGTTGCGGAAAAAGACGAAAGGCCCTATTTACGATGTCGACTTGCGGCAGGAGTCGCATGGCTTCTTCGATGGTACGGCAGTTAGCTGGTATGGCCGCCACGATTGGGGCAATATCGGCAAATCTCCGACGGCCGCCTTGGCTGATGAACAGCAGCGCTTGCAGGCCGTTTTGGGAAAGGACGTCATCGTCTACGACCAGGGGAAAGGCGATTTGCCCGTTCATCCTCAGATTATGACCGTACGACGCGTCCAGACGGAACGGGAACTGGCAGAAAGCAAGGGCGTCCACTACGTCCGCCTGGCCAGCACGGACCATCTCTGGCCGACGCCGGGCGAAATCGACGCCTTCCTAGTTTTCGTCCGCACTTTGCCAGACGATGCCTGGCTCCATTTCCATTGCGAAGCCGGAGCCGGCCGGACGACGGCTTATATGGTCATGTACGATATGATAAAGAATCCCGACGTGTCCTACCGGGATATCGTCTATCGCCAGTATGAAATCGGCGGTAACTACACGCCACATGACGTATCCCGTCCCAAACGAGGCGATTGGAAAGGAATGTATTATCATGAAAAACACGAAATGGTGTCCTTATTTTATCAGTATGTACAGGACCAGACGAAACAGGGATGGAGCCAGTCATGGTCACAATGGTTACAGAATAAAAGAATGAGAGTCAATAACGTTTATAACGATAACGACATATAAAACGACAAGAAATGTATAAATAACCATTTACAAAATTTTTATGCAAAAATAAGCTTTAGGAAATCAAAAAATAAGACTAAAAAATGGAAGCTGAATGGCGCTGTTAAGCCAATCTTTATTTCGCTAAAACTGGTTTGCAGATATAGAGTTTTGACAAGCGCCGGGAAAAGTTGTATAATAACTGCAACAGGTGTGGTGCGGATGCAGGCAACACCTGCGGAAAGAGCAAAAAAACAGTACCTTTTTCAAGGCAGTAAAAGAGAGGAAACTAGGACAACTCGCCAATGAACCCTTGGAAAAAATACGTTTCGGCGCTCGCTAGTAACGGTGTAAGACTTTACGAAACTTATTTTTATTGGAAAAGGGGTAATTCTCATGAAATCCAAAGTATTAGCAGCTCTCGCAGCAACTATGGCTGTTGGCGCAACCTGCGCATTCGCAGCTAACCCGTTTGTCGACGTACCGTCTGACAGCTGGGCTTACAAATCCGTCGTAGAATTGGCTGACGCTGGTATCATCCAGGGCGTTGACGGCCAGTACTTCCAGGGCAACCGTAACATCACCCGTTACGAAGCCGCTGAAATGGTCGCAAAAGCTATGGCTCACATGGACAAAGCTTCTGTCGAACAGCGCGCTCTCATCAACAAATTGGCTGACGAATATGCCGATGAACTCAATAACCTCGGTGTTCGCGTAAGCGCTTTGGAAAACCGCGTCGGCAACGTAAAACTCACCGGTGACGCTCGTATCCGTTACATCCACCAGAGCGAAGGTGATAAATTCAAAGATTCCGAAGGTAAAGAACAGGTTGTTAACGGTGCTACGAAGAACGATGATTCTTGGTCCTACCGTGTTCGCATCCGTGCCAATGCCCAGGTCAACGACCGCACGAAAGTTGTTTATGGTGTCAGCACCAACAATGTAAGCTTCGCTGATAACAGCACGGCTGACAATAGCGATAAAAACAACATCTTCACGGATCGCGCTTATGTTGACTACAACTTCGGCGGCAACAACTGGGATTTGAAAGTTGGCCGTGATGAATATGACATGGGCGGCGGCCGTGCTTATGGCTTCCTCTATGGCGATAACTTTGACGGTGCGCAGTTGAAATACAGCAACGATAAATTCGCTGCTACGGCTGGCTATGGTAAATTTAAAGAAGGCGTCATGGGTGGTGACAATGGCGTAGTAGGTTCCCATGAAGCTACAAAAACTGGCTATGGCGAATTAGAAGGCTTCTTCGGCGGCGGCCGTGCAGCTGGTTCGGCTATCGGCGTTTACTACAATGATTTCAGTGGTAACAAGTCCTTCAATTTTGACGATGCTTGGGGTGCTTATGGCAGCTTGAACCTCGGTAAATGGAATGCTTTGGCTAACTACGAAAAATACAATAGTGAAAACAGCAAAGCAGATGATCCGGAAGTATGGGTTGGTAAGATTACTTACAATAAAGCTAACTTCGCTACGCCGAAGTCCTGGGACGCCTGGGTTGAATACCTCAATGCCGACAACGGCTTTGCAGATGGTAAGGGTAACTTCATTGGTTCTACCTATGGCTGGAGAAACGATAGCCTCTTGAACAACGTTAAATCTTGGGGTGCTGGTATTGACTACACCTTCGCTAAGAACGCTCAGTTCCAGATTATGCAGTCCTTCGCAACCAGTGCCAAAGACGGCAATGCTGATCCGGGCGAAGAAACACGTGCTCAGTTCGTATTCGTATTCTAATCTTTCCTTTCACAGGAAGATTACAAAGACCACTCAGAAATGGGTGGTCTTTTTTTTACACAAAAATAAAAGGCCGCAGGCCGCAGGTGGCCGGTCGCAGTTCGCAAAAAAATACGGCCTATGGCCTTGTGCGTAAGGGCTGTCCCAAGCCTTTTTGGCCCGTCAGGTGCCGACCGACAGAAGGCGCAGGACGGTTGCCAAAACGGACAGCTGTGGCTGAGCAGCCCGCTGCGATATTCAGCCACAGCCTATCCTGGTATAATAGGTAAGTCTGTAGGGGCTTCCACGTGGGAAGCCCGCTAAAGAGATTTGACCACAGCCCATTTGAGTATAATAGCAGACTTTTTACGAGACACGAGCCATGGCTTTTCCTCGGACTCAGATGCGGCTACGCCGCGACAGACTCAGGATTGGGTTACGACCGTGTGCCACCTGTCATAAATTCCGGCTGTTCACAGGATTCGCGGTGGGACGCCCTCCGGAACATCCTCCGGGTCGTCCCCTACGGTATCGCATACAGGCGATGGAAATGAGCGCAGATCGCAAAAAAATACACGACCGGCGGGGCCGTCGGCTCCAAAATAAAAAAAATTCAAATTTTTTTGTTTTTTTAGAAGGAATTTGCATCCCCGTGTTGAATACTATACATATAAGGGAAGAGACCACAAGGAATGAAAGCCATACATTCTTTAGACAGGATCTCCCCACGAAAGGAAGGGATGTTTTATGGCAACCATCGTTAGAGGTAAAAATTTAGAAATTACACCGGCTCTGAAAGATCACGTTGAAAAACAGGAAAAGAAAGTTACGAAATACTTTGATAACGAAGTCAATGTCCAGGCCCTGCTTTCTGTAGAAAAAGATCGGAAAATCGCTGAAATCACGTTGAAAGTCGACGGTGTCGTTCTCCGCGGCGTCGAAGCCAACGATGATATGTATGCTGCTATCGATTTAGTCTATGATAAACTGGTCCGCCAGATTCATAAATACAAAACAAAAATCGCCCGCCGCATGAAGAAAGGTGCTTTCAATGACGCTCTCGTCGAAGGGCCGGCTGTTCCGGAAGAAACCTTTGAAGTCGCCCGCGTCAAGAAATTCGCCGCTCGTCCGATGGACGTCGAAGAAGCTATCTTGCAGATGAACCTCGTAGGCCACGACTTCTTCGTCTTCCTCAATTCCAAGACCGATACGATCAATGTCGTCTATAAACGGAAACACGGGAAATACGGCCTCATCGAACCGGAATACTAGGGGTTGTCCGTGGCTCCCTTGATAGGGGAGCTGTCAGCATAGCTGACTGAGAGGTTGAAAAGATGAATAAAAAAGCTGTCGCATTAAGCAGGAATGCATAATGCGACAGCTTTTTTTTTGTATTAAGTTTGCAGGAGAGGCAAATAATGGCGGTCTGCGACTGCGGCCTGCGGGCTCGCCACGTGCGAGCCCCTACTCTTCCTCATTGTGGAGGACGCTGATTTTGGGAGTATGGTGGATGGCTTGTTCAAATTCGTCCTGGATTTCCTGGCTCGGTCCGCCGTCGAGTTTGCTGACGATGTAGATGGCGATGAGCGAGAAGAGGAAGCCCGGTACGATTTCATAGAGGCCGAACCAGGCGAACTGTTTCCAGATGAGGACGGTCAGGCCGCCGACGATGATGCCGGCCAGGGCGCCGTTCTTGGTCATGTTCTTCCAGTACAGGGACAGGAGGATGGTCGGGCCGAAGGCGGCACCGAAGCCAGCCCAGGCATAGGAGACCATGGTCAGGATGTAACTGTTCGGGTTGAGGGCCAGGACGATGGCCAGGGCGGCGACGACGAGGACCGTCAGGCGGCTGACGTAGATTAATTCTTTATCGCTGGCATTCTTGCGGACGAAGGTATGATAAAAGTCCTTGGAAATGGCCGAGGCCGTGACCAGCAGCTGCGACGAGGCCGTACTCATGATGGCTGCCAGGACGGCCGATAAGATGAGGCCCGAAGCAAAAGGCGGGAAGAGCTGACGGCTCATGACCAGGAAGACTTTTTCCGAATCGGCGCCGACTAAAGGCGTCGGGACGATGACTTTGCCGACCAGACCGACCAGGACGGCAGCGGCCAGGGAGATGACGACCCAGGTCATGGCGATGTGTTTCGATTTCTTCAGTTCCGTCGGATCGCCGATGGCCATGAAGCGGACCAGGATGTGGGGCTGGCCGAAGTAGCCGATGCCCCAGGCCAGGGCGGAGATGATGCCGATGATGCCCGTCGTCGTCGTGTCCGGTGCCATTTCCAGCAGGTTCGGTGCCGTCGTAGCCAATCGGGTCATGACGGCGTCGCAGCCGCCAAAGGCGATCATGCCGACCAAGGGGACCAGGACGATGGCCAGGAACATCATGCAGCCCTGGATGAAGTCGGTCCAGCAGACGGCCATGAAGCCGCCCAGGAAGGTGTAGATGACGACGACGCCGGCACTGAGCAGTAGGGCCGAGAAGTAGTCCATGCCGAAAACCGATTCAAAGAGCTTGCC
Organism: Megasphaera sp. NM10; assembly: GCF_000417505.1. Lineage (GTDB taxonomy): Bacteria > Bacillota > Negativicutes > Veillonellales > Megasphaeraceae > Megasphaera > Megasphaera intestinihominis. Next base: position 76,257 of record NZ_APHY01000035.1, on the reverse strand, counting down.
GCCGGAGACGAAGCCCGATGACGTGTATATAAGGAAAAATATAAGGATGAAAATAGCCGAGATGATGCGGATGATATTTTTTTCATCGTGGAAGCGGTTCTTCAAATAGTCCGGCATAGTCAGGCTGTTGTTGGCCACTTCGGTATAGTTACGCAATCTCTGGGATACGAACTGCCAGTTGAGGTAGGTACCGATGGCGATGCCAATGGCAATCCAGGCAGCCGAGATACCTGTAGAATAAGCGAAGCCCGGTACGCCCATGAGCATCCAGCCGCTCATGTCCGATGCTTCGGCACTCATAGAAGTGATCCATGGACCAGCCTGCGCCCGCCGAGAATGTAATCGCTCAGCCGCTGCTGGGACCGGGAATAATAGACGCCAATCGCCAGCATTGCCAGTAAGTAGAGGGCAAAGGCTGTCAATATGGACACATCATATTGCATCATAATGATAAAACCCCTTTCACGTGGTGGATAAATAAATAATAAAATCATTTTAGCATATTCATGCGGTGTTGTATATGGGAAAATACCTGTTCTTTCCCAAAGGAATCCCCTTATATTTTCTTAAATCCCTTTGAAACGGTTGCAAAATAGGCGCCAATCACGGTATAATGTATAATTGATATAATATCACAGAGTAGATTGCAAATTGTGTAAATTGGAGGTCTCGGATAGGTGTTTAATAAACTGATACAAAGACTGCTCGGGAATAACACGGAGCATGAATTAAAGAAGATGTGGCCCATTGTCCGCCGCATCAATGATCTGGAACCGAAGTTGGCAGGCCTGAGCGATGCGTCGCTGCAGGAGAAGACCTTCGAGTTCAAGAATCGTCTGGCCAACGGTGAAACGTTGGACGACATTCTGCCCGAAGCCTTTGCCGTCGTCCGCGAAGCTTCGCGCCGTGTGACAGGGATGCGCCATTTTGACGTCCAGCTCCTGGGGGGTATCGTCCTCCATCGCGGGGATATCGCCGAAATGCGTACGGGTGAAGGCAAGACCTTGGTCGCGACGCTGCCGGTTTACCTCAATGCCCTGACGGGGAAGGGCGTCCACGTCGTCACCGTCAATGACTACCTGGCTACTCGTGACAGTGAAGACATGGGCCGCATCTATAAGTTCCTCGGTCTGTCCGTCGGGCTCATCGTCCACGACCTCACGTATGACCAGCGCCGCCGGGCATATAACGCCGACGTCACCTATGGGACGAACAACGAATTCGGGTTCGACTACCTGCGCGATAACATGGTCATCAGCGAAGACCAGATGGTACAGCGGCCGCTCAATTATTGTATCGTCGACGAAGTGGACTCGATCCTCATCGACGAAGCGCGGACGCCGCTCATCATTTCCGGCCCGGGTGAAAAATCGACGGACCTGTACTACACGCTGGCAGGCATCGTCAAGACCTTCACCAAAGACGACTACACGATGGACGAAAAACAGAAGACCATCGCGCCGACCGACTCGGGTGTTGCCAAAGTTGAAAAGATGTTGGGCATCAGCAACATGTTCGACAACGACCACCTCGATTTGAACCACCTCGTCATCCAGGCCCTGCGGGCGCGCTTCATGATGCACCGCGATAAGGATTACGTCGTCAAGAACGGCGAAATCGTCATCGTCGATGAATTCACAGGCCGCCTCATGTTCGGCCGCCGTTACAGCGATGGCCTGCATCAGTCCATCGAAGCCAAGGAAAACGTCAAGGTCCAGGGCGAAAGCAAGACCCTGGCTACGATTACCTTCCAGAACTACTTCCGTATGTACGACAAGCTGGCCGGCATGACCGGTACGGCCAAGACGGAAGAAGACGAATTCAACAAGATCTATAAACTCGACGTCTACGTCATCCCGACCAACAAACCGGCTATCCGCCGCGATCTGCCGGACGTCATCTACAAGACGAAGAACGCCAAGTACCGCGCCGTCGTCCGGGAAGTCAAGAAGCGCCACGCTACGGGCCAGCCGATCCTGGTCGGCACGACGTCCATCAACCAGTCGGAAATCCTCAGCCAGCTCCTGGATAAGGAAAATATCGTCCACAACGTGCTCAACGCCAAATACCACGAAAAAGAAGCGGAAATCATCAAGAACGCCGGCCAGAAGGGCATGGTCACCATTGCCACCAACATGGCTGGCCGCGGCACGGACATCAAACTCGGGCCAGGCGTCGCTGAACTGGGCGGCCTGATGATCATCGGTACGGAACGCCACGAAAGCCGCCGTATCGACAATCAGCTGCGCGGCCGTGCCGGCCGTCAGGGCGACCCGGGTACGACGCAGTTCTTCCTGTCTCTGGAAGACGACCTCATGCGTATCTTCGGCTCGGAAAACATTTCCAAGTTCATGGATAAATTGGGCATGGATGAAGACGAACCGATTACGGCCAAGATGATTACCCGGTCCATTGAAAAGGCCCAGAAGAAAGTCGAAAGCCACAACTTTGAAATCCGTAAATACGTCCTGGAATATGACGATGTCATGAACCAGCAGCGTGAAGTCCTCTACAGCCAGCGCCGTCAGGTCCTCACAGCCGATTCCCTGCGCGATACTATCATGGGCATGGTCGACGATATCATCCACGAAGGCCTGGACAAATACGCCAATGAAAAGCTCTATCCTGAAGAATGGGATTTCGCCGGCCTCCTGAGCCAGATGCAGCAGTATTTCGTGCCCAAGAACGCTACGTCTGTGGAAGAACTGGAAAACCTGAGCCGCGTCGAAGTCCAGGATAAATTGAAACAGATCGCCGTCGACCTCTATGAAGAACGCCTCAAGGAAATCGGCGAACAGACCATGAAGGAACTGGAAAAGGCCATCATGCTCCGCGTCGTCGACAGCAAGTGGATGGACCACCTCGACGCTATGGATGCCCTCAAGGAAGGCATCAACCTGCGGGCTTACGGCCAGAAGAATCCGCTCGTCGAATACAAATTCGAAGCCTATGAAATGTTCGAGGAAATGATCGAATCCATCAAACGGACCGTCGTCACCTTCCTCTATCATATCCAGGTCACGTACAGCAAGCCCGTACCGCAGGCGGAAGATCATCTCCAGGGCGCTCACGAAGTCCACGAAGAAAGCAAACCCGTCAGCGCCGAAGACATCAAGAAAGACGAAGAACGGGAACGGCAATGATGGCGTAGGGGCGTCCACGCGAATCCCGTATAAATTATCCCGTGTAGGGGCGCCTACGTGGGGCGCCCGCGCGAATTCTGTGAACATCCTATTATAGTTATTTTTATTTAGAAAAAGCAGGTGATACTTGTGTTGTTAGATGAAATGCGTAAACCGCTGGAAGACCTCAAACATAGAATACAAGAAATCGGGGATTCACTTTAACTTACCTCGGAAAAAAGAACGTATCATGGATTTAGATATGCAGATGAGTGACCCGACCTTCTGGGATGACCCGGACAAGGCCAAGAAGATTTCCCAGGAAGCGACGCTGCTCAAGACGGAAGTCGAAGGTCACGAAGAACTCGTCCGCAAAGCTGATGACCTCAGCGACTATTTGGAAATGGCCATGGAAGATGGCGACGCCTCCTTTGCCGAAGACATTGAAAAGCAGTACCACGACCTGCTCAAGGACATCGAAAAGCGGGAAGTACGGCTCCTCTTGTCCGGCGAATACGACAAGTGCAACGCCCTCATCACCTTCCACGCCGGTGCCGGCGGTACGGAAGCTCAGGACTGGGCACAGATGCTCATCCGCATGTATACCCGCTGGGCTGAACGCAATGGCTACAAACTGACCGTCCTGGATATGCAGCCCGGTGATGAAGCGGGCATCAAGAGCGCTGCCTTCCGCGTCGAAGGCGAATACGCCTATGGCTATTTGAAATCGGAAAAAGGCGTCCACCGCCTGGTCCGCATTTCGCCTTTCGATGCCGCAGCCCGGCGCCACACGTCCTTTACGGCTGTCGATGTCATGCCGGAACTGCCGGACGACGTCGATGTCGAAATCAATATGGACGACGTCCGCGTCGATTACTTCCGCGCCTCCGGTGCCGGCGGCCAGCACGTCAACAAGACGAGTTCCGCTGTCCGCATGACTCACATGCCGACGGGCATCGTCGTCCAGTGCCAGAATGAACGGTCACAGCTGCAGAATAAGGAAATGTGCCTGAAGTACTTGCGGGCTAAGCTCTTTGAATTGGAACAGGAAAAGCAGGAAAAACTGAAAGCCGAAATCGGCGGCGTCCACCAGGCTATCGAATGGGGGAGCCAGATCCGCTCGTACGTGTTCCACCCGTACAACCTGGTCAAGGACCACCGGACCAATGTCGAAACGGGCAATATCCAGGCTGTCATGGACGGCGACCTGGACATCTTCATCGAAGGGTATTTGCAGCAGGAAAAAGAAAAGAAGTTAGCAAAGCAGGAGCTCTAAAGTAAATGAAAAAATGGATGATTTTCTTTGTCATCGTCGCAGCCCTCTTGGTCGGCGCCAATTCCTATGCGCCCCAGCTGGCCGAAGCCGGCCTCTGTCAAGCCTTGTCGGCGACACTCAATCTGCACAGCGATGATGTCCGCGTCCAGGCGTCGCCAGGGGCGAAGATCTTCCTCGGCGACATCGACGCCATTACGGTTCATGCCAATAATTTCCAGGCTGGCGATCTGACCTTCGCCCACTTCGACTGCAATCTCTACGGCGTCCATTTCAAGCCGCTCCTGGCCCTGGCCGATCAGGAAGTCCGGGTCACCCGGGCCGAGAGCGGTGAAATGACGGCATCCATCCGCAGCGAAGAACTGGAAAAGTTCCTGGTCAAGAAGGTCCAGGGACTGACGGACCCGCAGGTCTCCTTTGAAGACGACGCCGTCCGCGTTCAGGGACGGGTGAAGCTGGGCGGCCTCGTGTCGGCCCAGGCTGATGTCCGCGGTCATTTTGGCATGAAAGGGTCGAAGCTCATGTTCATCCCGTCGTCCGTGACGGTAGAAGGCATGGGCATGCAGATCAGCACGACGCAGATGGCCAATGCTGAGATTTACGACTTTGCCGAATTCCCCTTGGGAATCCAGCCGGACAGCGTCACCATGCGCGACGGCCTCCTGACCATCCATGGCCAGGTGAGCAACTCATAGATAAGGTGAAGAGAATGACAAACATGAATAAACGCAGTATGCTGGCGATGATACTGGCCGTCTTTATCGGCCTCGTATGTGCGCTGGGCATGTGCGTACAACGCAATGCGATAGAAAATGAGTCGACGACGGTAGAACAGGCTATGGATTATGATGCCATCGTCGTCATGGCACGTAACGACGGCTACGACCTCGACACGGCACTTCAGATGTGCCGCGATGCCGGCGTTACGAGCTTTACCATTTACGATACTACCCTCAATAAGCTGACCCAGCGCGGCGAACTGTCGCTGGTGACGAAACTCGGTGCCGACCTCTATTATCCTCAGTTCGGCATTACCGACAAATCCTATGACTACTACCTCATCGGCAAGCCCCAGGGCCAGACGGACCTCTATTTCGACGAAGTCGTATCCGACCTCAAGACCCGCCTGGGTGACGATAAAGTCAAGATCATGTCCCATGGCCCGTACCGTATTGTCGGTATTCAAGGTGTCATGCCGGGCTTAGGCGATGTCAACCTGGGTATCCTCAGCGCTGACGCCAAGACTATCAGCGACCACGGCTTCCACGTCATCCTGCGGCCGACGAATTACAGCAACCCGACGAAGGAACAGGTCGCTCATTTCTTCGACCGCGTCGACCAGATCAAGAATGTATCGGGCATCATGTTCGTCGGCAAGGAAGTCCTGGGCTATACGCCGGTCAACGCCGAACGCAAGACCATGCTGGACTATACGGCGGACAACCTGAACGACAGGGACATTCCTTTCTATATGATCGAATCGGTCAACCAGCTCCAGTATAATCAGCAGGACGGCATGTATGACCTGGCCGGCCTGGTCCATTACCGCACGGCCCGCGTCTATGCCATGGCCAAGGAAGAACTGGAAAAGATTACGCCTGAAGAAGCGGCTATGCGCTTTTACATCAGCGACCTGGAACGCAATGCCCGGGTCAATCTCTATCCGCTCTATAAGAAGCCTCTCCACGGCATGAACCTGACCCAGACCAACTTGTCTTACGTCAAGATGGTTTCGCAGAAACTGACGGACCGGGGCTACACCCTGGGCCGGGCTTCCATCATGCCGGCCTATTATCCGAACCGCCTGCTCCTGGCCATTACGGCAGCGGCAGCAGCCTGCGGCTTCGTCTTCGTCCTCAACCTGCTCCTGCCCTTGACGGACCGCAAGAACTACATCCTCATGGGCCTGGGCATCGTCTGTGCCGTCATCGGTGCTATCGTCGCCAAAGGGGCCTTGTTCCTCCAGGTCTGGGCTATCGGCTGTGCGACAGCTGCGCCGACAGCGGCCATTCTCCTGGCCCTGGACCACTGGAAGAAGATGAAGATCACTAAGAAACTCGGCTATGGCCGCGTCGTCCGCGATGGCACCATCGGCTTGTTCTTTGCCGTCGCCGTGGCCATGATCGGCGGCCTCTATATCGCCGCCATGCTGGGCAATATCCGCTTCTTCATGGAATTCGACTTCTACCGCGGCGTCAAGCTGACCTTCATCCTGCCCCTGATCCTGGTGGCTATCGGCTATCTGCGCCGCTTCCCGCTCATGGGACAGACCATCGCCTCGCCGGAAGACCTAAAGGTCTTCGTCAAGGATTTCCTCAATATTCCCATTAAGATGGGGACCATCCTTATCCTGGCCGTCCTGGCCCTGGCTGGCGTCATCTTCGTCGGCCGCAGCGGCCACACGGCAGGCGTCCCCGTACCGGGCGTGGAAGTCGCTATGCGCCGCTTCCTGGAAAATGTCCTCTATGCCCGCCCGCGGGAAAAGGAATTCCTCATCGGCCATCCGGCTTCTACCTCATGGTCGCTGCGCTGTACCGTAAATGGCCGCAGCTGCTGCACTTCTTCCTGGTCATCGCCGCTGCCATCGGCGTCGGCTCTATGGTCGAAACCTTCGCCCATATCCGCACGCCTTTCCTCATGTCCTTCATCCGCGGCATCAACGGCTGGGTGACGGGCATGGTCATCGGTATCGGCCTGATCATCGCCATTGCCATCGTCAGCTATGTGACGACGTGGCTGGGAAAGCAGGTGGCCCATCGTGACTAGAGTCGTTATTTCCGGCTATTACGGTTTTGCCAATGCCGGCGACGAAGCCATGCTGGCGGCCATTGTCGGCTCCCTGAAAGACATCATTCCCGACGTATCGATTACGGTCATCACCGGCAACTGCCGCATGACCCGGGAAAACCATAACGTACAGGCTGTACACCGCCTGAACTTCTTTGCTATCGCAGCGGCCATTCGCCGCTGTGATATTCTTATAAGCGGCGGTGGCAGCCTTTTGCAGGACGTGACCAGCGCCCGCAGCCTCTATTATTACTTGTGGATCATGAAAATCGCCCTGTTCTTCAAGAAGCCCGTCATGCTCTACGCTCAGGGCATCGGCCCCGTCCGCGGTGCCAAGGCCCGCCGGGCTGTGCGCGATGTCTTGCAGCGCGTCGCCGTCATCGGCGTCCGCGATGCCGATTCCAAAGCCGAACTGGCCGCCATGGGCGTGACCCGGCCGCCTATCCATGTCACGGCTGACGCCGTCTTGTCCATGCATCCCGTCGATAAGAACATCGGCCTCTATATTCTCAAGAAACACGGCATCACCGGCATCCGCCGGCGCCTGGGCATTGCCGTCCGCAACTGGCAGGACCATGAAGCCTATAAGGACGCCATTGCCGCTGCTGTTGACGAGCTGCAGGAAACACAGGACGTCCACGTCATCTTCATCCCCATGCAGTACCCGGCCGACGTCGAAGCCGGCCGCGACATTGCCAGCCGCATGAAGACGAAAGCCGTCGTCCTCGACGGCCACTATACGACGGTGGAATTCATGTCCCTCATGGGCTGTATGGATGCGGTCATTGCCAACCGCCTGCATGCCCTCATCTTTTCGGCTATCATGCAGGTGCCGGCGACGGCCGTGTCGTATGACCCGAAAATCGACAGTTTCATCGACCTCATCGGCGATAGGGTCTGCGGCACGACAGAAGACGTCCAGGCTGCGGATATCGTCGCCGACGTGAGCCAGAAATTGGCTCTCGGCCATTTGGCGCCGGAAATCAAGGCCCGCCTCAATCACCTGCGGCGCCAGTCCCTGCGCAATGCCTATCTGGCCCTGCGCATCCTGGAAGGCCGCAAGGGCGTCCGCAAGCGCCTGCAACAGCATCGGAGGTCCTTATGATTGAATTAAAGAACGTATCCAAGGTCTATGACAATGGCTCCATTGCCCTGGACCACGTATCGCTCCATATCGGCAAGGGCGAGTTCGTCTTCGTCGTCGGCGCCAGCGGTGCCGGCAAGTCGACGCTCATCAAGCTCTTGTCCTATGAAGAACTGCCATCGCGGGGTTCGGTCTTCGTCAACGGCATTGAAGTCAATAAGCTGGCCAAGAACCGCGTGCCCTATCTGCGTCGTAAAATGGGCATCGTCTTCCAGGATTTCCGCCTCCTGCCCAATAAGACGGCTCAGGAAAACGTGGCCTTTGCCATGGAAGTCATCGAAGCGCCGCGGCGCCTCATCCGCCGCCGTGTCCGCGATGTCCTCGACCTGGTCGGCCTGGTCGGCAAGGCCGATGCCCTGCCTAAGAACCTCAGCGGCGGCGAACAGCAGCGCGTAGCCATCGCCAGGGCCATCGTCAACCGGCCGCTGCTGCTCATTGCCGATGAACCGACGGGGAACCTGGACCCGGAAACGTCGCGGGACATTATGGAAGTCTTCAAGAAAATCAACCACATGGGGACGACAGTCCTCATGGTGACTCATGATAAGACCCTCGTCGACATGATGAACAAGCGGGTCATCGAAATCGACGGCGGCAAAGTCGTCCGCGATGAACAGAAGGGGGGCTATGACGATGAAAATTAGGACCATGCGCTACTACATGGCCGAAGCCATTCAGTCGTTCTGGCGCAACCGCTTCATGTCCATCGCGTCCATTGCTACCGTCGCCTTGTCCCTGTTCATCCTGGGCATTTTCCTGACCCTCGTGGCCAACCTCGATTATTTCGCTGAGAACCTGGAAAGCCAGGTCGAAATCACGGTCTATCTCAAAGACGACGTGACCCAGAAGGACATCGACAGCGTCGGCCGCCGCCTGAGCGCCCTGCCCGATGTGAAGTCCGTATCCTTTACCGACAAGGACCAGGCCATGGACATCCTCAAGGACCGCATGAAGGACCAGCCGGGCATCCTCGACGCCCTGGACGGCAAGAATCCCCTGCCCAGTTCTTATGAAGTGACCTTTACCGAACCGGAAGCCGTGCGCCGGACGGCCGACATCGTCGCTGACTATCCCGAAGTCGAAGGGACCCATTACGGCCAGGAAATCATCGAACAGCTCTTCCAGATCACACGCATCATCCGCTGGGGCGGCATTGCCCTGATCATCTTCCTGACCCTGGCTATGCTGTTCATCATTTCCAACACTATCCGCCTGACCGTCTTCGCCAGGCGCAAGGAAATCGCCATCATGAAATACGTCGGCGCGACGAACTGGTTCATCCGCTGGCCGTTCCTCCTGGAAGGGCTGCTCCTGGGCTTCATCGGCGGCGTCCTGGCCGACCTGGCCTTGTGCCAGTTCTACGGCTTCGTCGTCACGGCGGTCCACCAGTCCCTGGCCTTCCTGCCCATGGTCAGCGTCTATCCCTTTATGTACCGCACGGCAGCCATTCTCTTGGTCATCAGTATGATCATCGGCGCCCTGGGCAGTACGATTTCGCTGAAACGATATATGAAGGTGTAATATGGTAAGAAAATATATCATCCTCGCCGTGACGGCAGCCCTGTTATCGCCGTGTCTCCTGACCTTTGCCGACGATGACCTGCAGGGCCGGCTGGACGACGTCCAGACCCGCATGGCCGAGCAGAGTGAGAAGAAGGCCCAGGCCCAAATGGTCATCGACAACGTCAGCGATAAGCTCTATGAAATCCAGAAGAGCCTGGAAGCCGCTCAGGGCGAATACCAGACGGTGACGGCCGATTTGGCGGCGACGGAAGAAAAAATAGCCGCGACCCAGGCCGAGCTCGACGAGAACCGGGCGCGCCTGCAGAAGCGGGAGAAAGTCTTTACCAAGCGCATCCGCGATATCTATATGCACGGCCAGCTGAGTTATCTCGACGTCGTCCTCGGCGCCAAGGATTTCAGCGACTTTTCCAACCGCCTGGAACTCCTGCGCCGCGTCGTCGATGCCGATATCTCCCTCATTTCTGACATCCGTCAGGAACGGGCAGCTATCGAAGCGGCTCAAAAAGAATTAGAAGTACAGCGCGACCGCCAGGCACAGCTGCGCGATGAAGCGAAGGCCAAGCGCGACGAAATCGCCGCCCATAAAGACGAACAGCAGGCTGTCCTCTACCAGGCCCAGAACGATAAGGCCACGGCTGAGAAGGCCTATGCCGAATATCAGCAGGCTTCCCAGTCCCTGGGCGACAAGCTGCGCCAGCGGGCTGCCGAAGAAGCGGCGGCCCAGGCCGCGCCGCCTGCCCCGGACAGCAGCGATGGCGGCAATTCCCAGCCCGTCAGCAGCGGCGGGACGGGAGCCATGATCTGGCCCGTCAACGGCGTCATCACGTCGCCTTACGGTTACCGGACTCATCCCATCTTTGGGACGACCATCTACCACAGCGGCATCGATATCGGCGTCGATTATGGCACGCCCGTCCAGGCAGCCGATGGCGGTACCGTCGTCGAAGCCGGCTGGATCAGCGGCTATGGCTATGCCGTCGTCATCGACCACGGCAACGGCCTGTCGACGTTGTACGGCCACAATCAGGAACTCGCCGTTTCGCCGGGCCAGGCCGTCTCTCAAGGCCAGGTCATCGCCTATGCCGGCTCGACGGGCAACTCCACGGGCCCGCACGTCCACTTTGAAGTCCGCGCCAATGGCGACCCCGTCGACCCCCAGGGGTATTTGTAGGGGAAAGTCGGCGCGGTACGGCTTCTGCTGCCAGGCACGAGTACCTAATCGTTTTTCGTTCGTCGTTCGTCGTTCATCGTGACGGGTAATTTTTTATCTTTTACGATCAACGATGAACGGACTACGATGAACTTTTTTTACACACAAGGAGGCACCCTGATGGGGAAACATAGTTTACGGCAGACGTGGGAGAGCGTCCGCCGGCCGCTGGGATATGTCTGCAGCGGTATGATCATCATGATTGTCGCCATGGTTGGCCTCTTTTGGTATTATACGGGCCGGCCTTCGTCGATGTTCGAGTTTTTCCGGACCTTGGAAATCATCGAAAGCCATTATGCCGAAAATGTCGATAAAAACGCCATCTTTGACGGTGCCTTGAAGGGCATGGTCAGTACTTTGGGCGATAAACATTCGACCTATCTCGGCGGCGATTTGTATAAAGACTTTTCCGCCCAGATGAGCGGCACTTACGCCGGCATCGGCGTCTACATCGCCTCTACCGATGAAGGCATCCTCATCGCCGGTGTCATGGAAGGCAGTCCGGCTGAGGAAGCGGGTCTCCAGCGCGGTGATATCCTGGTGTCCATTGATGGCACGTCCGTCGAGGGCTATCAGCTGGAAGATGTGTCCAAGAACATCCGCGGACCTGTCGACACCAGCGTCGACCTCGTCGTCCGCCGCGATGGCGAAGAACAATCCTTTACCGTCCAGCGCCGCCAGATCCACGTGCCGACAGTCGCCGGCAAGATGGTCGACGGCACGGACGTCGGCTATATCCGCGTGGCCGTCTTCAGTGATGGCACGGCTGACGATTTCACCAAGGAATTCACCAAGCTCCGCGAGCAGGGCATGAACAAGCTCATCCTCGACCTGCGTGACAACCCGGGCGGCATCGTCGAACAGGCTGTCGGCGTGGCCAGCAATTTCGTTCCGCCCAACAGTACCATCGTGTCTTATACGGAACAGGATGGCAAAGTGGACCAGTACACGGCCCAGGGGACGGATGACCCGATTCCCATCGTCGTCTTGGTCAATGAAAATTCGGCCAGCGCTTCGGAAATCGTCGCCGGTGCCGTCCAGGACATGAAACTCGGACCCATCGTCGGCGTCAAGACCTACGGCAAGGGGACCGTCCAGGGCGTCTTCCCCGTCGACTCGGCATCAGCCGTCAAAGTGACCGTCGCCAAGTATCGGACGACGAATGGCCGCGAAATCGACGGCGTCGGTATCGAACCGGATGTCGTCGTTCCCTTGACGCCGTCCGACCCGGAAGACAGCCAGTTCGAGAAGGCTTTGGAAATTATTCAGGAAAAATGACTTTACAGATGAGCGAATATGCTTTAAAATTTGATAGTAACGTCAATTAGATATTTTTGGACAGATAGACAGGAGACATGGTATATGTATGCTGTGTCTCTTTCTGTATCCGCATGTATTCCTATGAGGTGAAATATGTTTATAGACAGAGCAAGAATTTTTGTACAGTCCGGCAAGGGCGGCGACGGCATGAGCAGTTTCCGTCACGAAAAGTTCGTCCCCAAGGGCGGGCCGAACGGCGGTGACGGCGGCCAGGGCGGCAACGTCGTCCTCGTCGCCGACCGCAACGTCAATACCCTGGTCGACTTCCGGTTCCGCCGCCTGTTCAAGGCCAAGCCCGGCGGAAAAGGTGAAGGCAGCAACAAGTACGGCCGCAATGCCGAAGATTTATTGATCACTGTTCCCTTGGGGACCATCGTCAAAGATGAAGAAACGGGCCAGGTCATAGCCGACTTATCCCGCGACGGCCAGCGGGCCATCGTCGCCAAAGGCGGCCGCGGCGGCCGCGGCAACTGGCATTTCCGCACCAGCGCCAACCGGACGCCGACCTTTGCCGAACGGGGCGAACCGGGGGAAGAACGGTGGCTGCGCCTGGAACTGAAGGTCCTGGCTGACGTCGGCCTCCTGGGTTACCCCAGCGTCGGCAAGTCGAGTATCCTGCGCAAGGTTTCGGCAGTCTCAGCCGGAAGTCGCAGCTTACCACTTCACGACGCTCAACCCGATTTTGGGTGTCGTCAACCTGCCGGACCACCGCAGTTTCGTCATGGCCGATATCCCCGGCCTCATCGACGGCGCCAGTGAAGGCGTCGGCCTGGGCCACGATTTCCTGCGCCACATCGAACGGACGAAGATCCTCATCCACGTCGTCGACGTGTCGGGCATCGAAGGGCGCGACCCCATCGAAGACTATGAAAAGATCAATGCCGAACTGGCGAAATACAGCGAAAAACTGGCGCGCAAACGCCAGGTCGTAGCGGCCAACAAAATCGACCTCCTCGGCGATTCGGACAACCTGGAACGGCTCATGGACTACATGACCGCTCACGGCGTCGAAGTCTATCCCATCTGCGCCATGACCGGCGAAGGCATGGACAAGCTCCTGGAACGGGTCTGGACGATGCTCGAAGAGTACGTCGAAGAACCGGACGAAATGACGGAAGAAGTCGTCTATAAAGCCCAGAATAAGCCGGACTTTGAAGTCAAGCGCGACGACGACGGCGCCTTCGTCATCACCGGCGCCCGCATCGAAAACCTCGTCGCTATGACCAACTTCGACGACGACCAGTCCCTGCGCCGCTTCCAGCGCATCTGGCGCTACATGGAACTGGACAAGCTCCTCCAGGAACACGGCATCCAGGACGGCAACACCGTCCGCATTTATTCCATGGAATTTGAATACCACAAATAACGCAGGCCGCCATTGGCTCCCCTGATAGGGGAGCCATCGTAGGGGCTCGCACGTGGCGAGCCCGCCTGAGTCCAACATATTTTACATAATAATGAGCACAAGGAGATCCATATGAACAATAAAGATAAGAAGCAACTCAAGGGCATGGCCAGCCTCATGCCGTCTGTCGTCCAGATTGGCAAGGACGGCCTCAGCGATGCCGTCATCGACAGCGCCCGTGCTGCTATTACGGCGCGGGAACTGATCAAGGCCCACGTCCTCAACAACGCCAATCTGCCGACGAAGGAAACCATGGAAGATTTGGCCGATATGCTCGGCGCCGAACTCATCCAGGTCATCGGCCACTACGGCGTCTTATTCAAGAAGAAAGACAAGAAATCTCATTACGAATTTATTAAAGACTAGGACGTGAGGCTTTGTGAACAGTACAAGCAGGGACTTCGGCCAGAAGAAACGCATCGTCGTCAAGGTCGGGTCCAGCACCATTTCCCATGCTACGGGAAAATTGAACTATCGGCGTATGGAACACCTGGTCCGGGAACTGGCGGATCTCCAGAACCAGGGTAAGCAGATGATCCTCGTCAGCTCCGGCGCGACCAATGCCGGTATGGCGCCGCTCCACATGGACCACCGGCCCCGGTCGATACGGGAAAAGCAGGCTCTCGCCGCCGTCGGCCAGGGCGTCCTCATGCATACGTATGAACGGCTCTTCCGCGAATACGGCCAGGTCGTCGGCCAGGTCCTGCTGACCCGCATGGATTCCCAGGACCGGAGCAAGTTCATGAACTCTCGCAACGCTTTGCTGACGATGCTCGACATGGGCGTCATTCCCATCATCAATGAAAACGACGTCGTCGCCGTCGATGAATACAAAATCGGCGACAACGACACGCTGTCGGCTATGGTCAGCGGCCTCGTCGACGCCGACCTGCTCATCCTCTTGTCCGACATCGACGGCCTCTACACGGATAATCCGCGGACCCATGATGATGCCAAAATCATCCCTGTCGTCGACAACATCGACAAGCACATCTATGAAATCGCCGGCGACGCCGGGTCCAGTATGGGCACGGGCGGCATGTACACTAAGATACAGGCTGCGTCCATTGCCACGGCAGCCGATGTGGACATGGTCATCGCCTCGGGCAGTGAAGACGGCATCATCAGCCGTATCTGCGCCGGCGAAGAAGTGGGGACGCTGTTCAAAGCTAAAGAAACGCCGCTGCACTCGAAGAAGCGCTGGCTCGTATCGGGCAGCAAGGCCCAGGGCCGGCTCGTCGTCGACCAGGGCTGCCGCAATGCCATCATCGACCACGGTTCGAGCCTCCTGCCCGTCGGCATTACCGCCGTCGAAGGCATCTTCGATGAAGGGGACATCGTCAGCGTCGTCTACGACGGCCTGACCATTGCCAAGGGCATCAGCAACTACAGCAGCGTCAACATCAATGCCATCAAGGGCCTGCAGTCTGCGGATATTCCCAAGGTCCTGGGCCACAATGGCATTTATGAGGAAGTCATTCATCGCGATAATCTCGTCGCCATGTATTAAAAGGGGGTATTTTCTATGATATCCGAAGTATTCCGCAAAGGCCGTGACGCCAAGGAAGCCTCGTACGTCCTGGCCGCTGCCTCTACGGCGGAAAAGAATCAGGCTCTGGCCGCCATCGCCGACGGTCTCGTCGCCCATGAAACCGATATCCTGGCAGCCAATGCCGTCGACTTGCAGCGGGCTAAAGCCAAGGGCATGGCGTCGGCCATGGTCGACCGCCTGACGCTGACCAAAGAGCGCATCGCCGCCATGGCCGAAGGCGTCCGCCAGGTCATCGCCCTGCCAGACCCGGCCGGCGTCGTCCTCGACGAATGGGACCGCCCCAACGGCTTGCACATCCGCAAGGTCAGCGTGCCCTTAGGCGTCATCGCCATCATTTATGAATCGCGGCCCAACGTCACGGTCGACGCCGCCGTCCTCTGCGTCAAAGCCGGTAATGCCTGCGTTCTCCGCGGCGGCAGTGAAGCCATCGCTTCCAATACGGCCCTGGCCAAAGTCATCCGCGAAAGCCTGGCCGCAGCCGGCCTTCCGGCCGATGCTGTGAACCTCATCGAGGATACCGACCGGGCCCTGGTCAAAGAACTCTTGACCTTGCGCCGCTATATCGACCTGGCCATTCCCCGCGGCGGGGCCGGCCTGATCCGCATGGTCGTCGACACGGCGACAGTGCCTGCATCGAAACGGGGAGCGGCGTCTGCCACGTCTACGTCGACAAGGATGCCGATTTGGACATGGCCGTCAAGATCGTCGAAAATGCCAAGGTCTCGCGGCCGTCGACGTGCAACGCCATGGAAACGCTCCTGGTCCACCGCGATGTGGCCCAGGCCTTTCTCAAGAAACTGGTGCCGGTCATGAAAGCCGACGGCGTCGAGCTGCGCGGTGACGACGAAGCCTGCCAGTCCAGCGCCATGAAGGCTGCCAGTGACGACGACTGGGCGACGGAATACAACGCCCTCATCATGTCGGTCAAGGTCGTCGGCTCCCTCCAGGAAGCACTGGACCATATCCGCCGTTTCAGCACTCACCATTCGGAAGCCATCATCACGGAAAACAAGGCCACTGCGGCTGCCTTCCAGGCCGCCGTCGATTCGGCCGCTGTCTACGTCAACGCGTCGACGCGCTTTACCGATGGCTTTGAATTCGGCTTTGGCGCCGAAATCGGCATCAGTACGCAGAAGCTGCATGTCCGCGGACCCATGGGGCTGGAAGCTCTCGTGTCCTATAAATACCTCGTCGACGGCGACGGTCAGGTCCGTTGAGGCTGCGGAAGCTGCGCGGGTATGGACGGACCCTGCGCCAGTACGCTGCGTCGCCGAAGACACAGTTTGAATACCGGCATTATGCCAGATTTTTATTGCTTTACGCGTTAGCAGTAGCTATCGCCTGGGGAGGAATCTATTGGTACCATGGAAATCACTAGGCTCGGCATCATGGGAGGGACCTTCAATCCCATCCATTTAGGCCATCTCATGGTCGCTGAAGAAGCGCGCCAGACCTTTCACCTGGACAAGGTCCTCTTCGTGCCGTCATACATCACGCCCAACAAGAACGTCAACGGCGCGACGGCCGAGCAGCGCCTGGCCATGACGCGCCTGGCTACGGCTGACAACCCGCATTTTACAGTCAGTGATATGGAGATGCGCCGCAAGGGCAACTCCTATACGGTCGATACGCTGCGCTTCCTGAAGAAGCTCTACGGACCGTCGTATATCTTGTATTTTATATCCGGTACAGACACGATCCACGACCTGTACAACTGGAAGGAACCGGAAGAAATCCTGAAGCTGTGCCAGTTCGTCGGAGCGACCCGGCCCGATGGCTCAGAACAGATCGATTCCATCATCGCCTCTTTCGGAGAGCTGGGGAAGCATATCCTCAAGCTGCCCGTACCGACCATGGAAATCTCATCGACAGAACTGCGCCGCCGCATCCGCTTAGGGCTATCTGTGCGCTATATGATACCGCCGGCTGTGGCCGAATACATCAGAAAAAATGGAGTATATCAATGTACAACGAAGAATTCAAAGATAGAATCAAAGAGGATTTAAAGAAATCTCTGTCTTCTCATCGCTATACCCATGTACTGGGTGTAGCAGCAGCGGCCCGCGAATTGGCAGACCGCTACGGCTGCGATGCCGATACGGCTGAAGTAGCCGGCCTTTTGCACGATGCTGCCAAACAGCTGCCCCTGCCGGAGATGCAGGCACTGGCGGAAAAATCCTTTCCCGTCCTGCCGGCACCTATCCTGGCTAACGGCGGCCTGCTCCACGGCTATGCGGCCGTGACCATCGCCAAGGAGCGCTATGGCATTACCGACCCGGCCCTCTTGGGGGCCGTCGCCCACCACACGACCGGGGCGGAACAGATGAGCACCCTGGAAAAAATCATTTTCCTCGCCGATTACATCGAAGTGAACCGCGACTTCGACGGTGTCGACGACCTGCGCCAGGCAGCCAGGCGCGACCTCGATGAAGCCGTCCTCTTGGGCTATGATTCGACGATCCGCCATCTCCTCGACCAGGGCAAACCTATTTTCGTCGGCACCGTCGTCAACCGCAATGCCCAGATCGACGTCGTCCGTGCCGCAGATGGGAAGGCCTGAGGATGACACAGGAGAAACGAAGAAAGATATTATACCGCATCCTGGCCGTCGTCGCCGCCATCGCCATCGTCCTGGCAGGCCGGTCCCTGTACCTGCATTACCAGTCCATCAAAGAGGCGCCGATCCAGCAGGATGTGCCGGACACGAGCCAGACCCAGAGCGACAGCTCCGTCTTTGCCCAGACCAGCCCGGACAAGCCGCTCTACGTCCTGCTCCTCGGCACCGATGGCGGGGACCCGCAGCAGGCGAATTTCGTCGGCGTCGCGGCTATCAACAAGGCCAAGAAGCACATCGACATCATCATGCTGCCTGACGATACGAAAATCGAAGGGCGCAAGGAAAAGGGCATCCAGGAATTGCAGGATGTCTACAGTGAAGGCGGCATGAGCCTGGTCCGGGCCGTCGTCGAAGACATTTTCCACATCCCCATCCCGTATTATGCGACCTTTACGGCCGATTCCTTCTCGAAGATGGTCGACCTCAGCGGCGGTGTGCCGATTTACGTCGAAAAGAACATGTACCACGGCGACGAAGCGACGGGGAAGACCGACATCAACCTCTTCCAGGGCTATCAGACCCTGACCGGGAAGGAAGCCGCCGGCTATATGCGCTATATCGACGCGGACGGCTATCTGTCGCGGACGCAGCGGCAGGAACGGTTCATCAAGAACTTCTATGAAGATCGGCAGGACTGCTTCGGCGTGACCAATGCCTTCTTCATGTACCGGGCCTGGCACAACGTCGATTCCAACATTTCCGCCAAGGACATGGCCCAGCTGGCCTTCGATTTCCGCGGCGTGACGGCTGACAACATCGATTTCTATATCCTGCCCGGCGAAATGGCCATGAGCGGCAAGAACGGCGATACGAAATACTACTGGACCTACGATCCGGTCGAAGTCCAGAAAGTCATTGGCCGCACGAACAACGCCATCTCGACGGCGCCGGAACCGGATGATACGAAACAATAATTACGTCATAAAGGAGTTACTATATACATGCCAATTACCATGAAAGCAGCGAAAGCTGAACAACCGAAAGAACTGAAGAGCTATGAAATTGCCTGCAAGGCCGCTGACGACAAGAAAGCCTGGGACATCGTCACCCTCGATATGAGCGATTCGTCCCTCATGGCGGACTACTTCGTCATCTGCAGTGCCCGCAACAACCGGCAGTCCCAGAGTATTGCCGACAATATCGAAGAACAGATGGAAAAGAACGGCTATGATGTCCGTCACGTCGAAGGCTACCGCGAAGGCAAGTGGATCCTCATCGATGCCGGTGAAGTCATTGCCCACGTCTTCGTCGAACAGGATCGTCAGTATTACGATCTGGAAAACTTATGGTGCGACGCACCGCGCATTGCCTACGAAGGTGAATAAGATGACGACACTTCAGGAAAATAGTATTGTTACGCTGGAAGCCCTGCGCCAGAGCGATATGGGCGTCTTTTTGAACGGCGGTACGGGCAATACGAACGACGATATTTTACTCCATAAGAACCAGCAGACAGGCGACGTCAAAGTCGGCGACAAAGTGACGGTCTTCTTGTACCACGACCCGTCAGGCCGCCTGACGGCCTCTATGCGCCTGCCGAAGATCAAAGTCGGCCAGATCGGCTATGCGCCGGTCATCAATACGACGCGCTTCGGTGCCTTCGTCGACGTCGGCACGGAACGGGGCATCTTCATGCCCTTTGCCGAAATGAAAGGCCGCCCCAAGGAAGGGGAATACGTCTGGGTCAAGCTCTATGAAGACAAGTCCCACCGTCTGGCCGTCTCTATGGAAGTGGAAGATGAAATGCGCCGGGCTTCGCGGGCGGCGACGGACGCCAAAGTCGGCGACTGGGTCGAAGGGGCGGTCTACAACATGACCGACCAGGGGGCATACCTCATGACCCGCGAACGCTGGATCGCCTTCCTGCACCGCAGCGAATTCAACGGGCCCATCCTCATCGGCCAGATGATCAAAGGCCGCATCACCTACCTGCGCGAAGACGGCCGCATTAACATCTCCCTGCGCCAGACCAAGGAAAATGCCATCAATCCCGATGCCGAACGTATCCTGGACTTCCTCAAGCAGCGCAAGGGCAAGATGCCCTATGGCGACAAGACGGCACCGGCCGTCATCAAAGCCAAATTCGGCCTGAGCAAAGCCGCCTTCAAGCGCGCCTTGGGCCACCTCATGAAAGAAAAGAAAATCCACCAGGACCAGGGCTGGACCTATTTGGATATATAGGGGCTCGCGCGTGGCGAGCCCGCATGTGGCACGTTGTGGGAATCCCGCAAGCTGGTGTGATTGAGCGGTTCGTATAACCAACGGGACCGTGCACGAAGACATATGTCGTCATGCACGGTCCCGTTTTGATTTTATAGGGGCTTGCACGTGGCAAGCCCAATCCAGAATATGAACGCTTTTCCCGTTTGAGGAGAGTGCCGCCAAATACCCGACGGGCTCCCCACGTGGGAGACCCTACGGATTGAACTTTTTCTGTTAGACAGAAAAAGTTCAATCTGTCCCATTTACAATGGGGTGGATATACCCTAAAATAGAGTACAGATTAATCATAACCATACATTGGCCAATGTGTGAAACTCTATAACCGTTAGGGGGATTTCACATGTCATCATATTCTATGGAACACAAACAATCGGCCACTTCGGCTGGGAGCCTTTGTTATGCGGCCGTTTTGACGGCGTTGGTCTTCGTCCTCACTTTTGTGCCGAAGATTCCCATTCCACTGGGCTATGCTCATTTGGGAGACGCGATTATTTTTGCGTCGGTCCTGTTCAGTACACGCCGGCAGGCGGCCCTGGCTGCCTCTATCGGGTCGGCCCTGTCCGATTTCATTGGCGGTTTCCCGATTTGGATCATCCCGACGCTGATCATCAAGTACGTCATGGTCGAAGCCGTCTTTTATACGGTACGCCCGGACAAACGGGAATGGACGCTGACGTCGCCGCGCGTCTTCATCGGTTTCTTCTTATCCGCTGCCTGGATGGTCCTGTCTTATACCGTATCGGGCAGTCTCCTCTACGGCAGCTGGGCCGTCGGCATCCCCATGGTGCCGGGACTCATCGGCGAAGGCGTCGTCAATATGATTGCCGCTTATGCACTGGCCGCTTGTCTGGTCAAGGCTAAATTCCATGGTTATGGTTATAGCCTGAAAAGATAAGGAATGATTGTATATGCATCAGAAGAAACTGGCTCTGGTCAATGATGTGACCGGCTATGGCCGCTGCAGCATCGCCGTGGCCCTGCCCATCGTGTCGGCCCTGAAAGTCCAGGGCTGCATTTTGCCGACAGCTATCTTGTCGGTCCATACGGGCTTCCACGACTATTATCTCGACGACTATACGGATCACATGACGCCGTATATCGAGAGCTGGAAGAAGAACGGCCTGACCTTTGACGGCATCAGTACGGGCTTCCTCGGCTCGGCCCGGCAGATCGACATCGTCCTCGATTTCCTCCGCGATTTCAAGGGACCCCATACATTGGCTATCGTCGACCCCGTCATGGGCGACAATGGCCAGCTGTATCCGTCGTATACCCAGGAGATGTGCGATGAAATGCGGTGCCTCCTGGCCTATGCCGACGTAGTGACGCCCAATGTGACCGAAGCCTGTGAGCTTTTGAACCTGCCGTACCGGTCGGACCGCGACTTGAGCGAGGACGATTTCGCCGCCATGGCCAAGGCCTTGGCCGACAAGGGGCCGCAGGGCGTCATCCTGACGGGCATCCACAATGGGCCGTACATCGGCAATTTCATCTATGACCAGGGGAAGATGAGCTGGGTCCGGGCCAAAAAGGTCGGCGGCGACCGCAGCGGTACAGGCGATGTCTTTACGGCCATCGTATCGGCGTCCGTCGTCCGCGGCGAAAGCCTGGAACAGGCCGTACAGAAGGCGTCGGACTTCATCTGCCGCGTCATGGCCTATACGGAAGAACTGGACCTGCCGCACAACGCCGGATTGGCCTTTGAAGAATATCTGACCACACTGAGATGATGTCTGCCATTCAGGCAGCTCTAAATAACAAAAAAGAGGATAGGGTATTATGATCGTTTACACTGTAGTAGGACAAGGACAATATGTAGATCTCGCAGATGGCTTGAAGATGAAGCCTGAAGGGCAGTGGAGCATGTACGTCAATCTGACCAACCGCTGTACCTGTTCGTGTACTTTCTGTCTGCGCTCCATGAAGAAGATGGCCGAAAATGAAACGCTGTGGCTGAAGCGGGAACCGACCGTCGATGAAGTGAAGAAGGCTCTCGATGGCGCTCCCTGGGACCACATCAACGAAGTCGTCTTCTGCGGCTTCGGCGAACCGACGGAACGGCTGGCCGATTTGACGGCCCTCTTGAAGTACGTCAAGGAAACGCATCCCGGCGTGAAGACCCGCGTCAATACCAACGGCCTGTCCGACCTGGCCTATGGCCGCGATACGGCCCCCGATTTTGGCGGCGGTATCCTCGATACCATTTCCATCAGCATGAATGCGTCCAATAAGGAACGCTACCTGGAACTGACGCGCAGCAAATTCGGCATCCAGTCTTATGACGCCATGCTCAAATTCGCCGTCGACTGTAAACAGTACGTCCCCAACGTCGTCCTTACCGTCGTCGACCACGTCGAAGACAGCGAAGAAATCAAGAAATGCCGCGCCATCTGCGACAAACTGGGTCTCCACCTCCGCGTCCGCGTGTACGAGGATAAATAACGATGTAGGGGCTCGCACGTGGCGAGCCCGCTGCCATAATGGGGTTGTAGGAGCCCAACATGTAAAGCTATCGCCTGCATGCGATTCCGTAGGGGACGCCTGTTAAGGCGTCCCGCCGTGAAAAACCGTAGCTCGTAGTTCGTGACTTGTAAAAAACTGCCATTATACTCGAATGAACAGTGGTAAAATCTCACAGCGGGCCGCCCTCTGGGACGGCCCCTACGAAGCGGTCCATGGAACCGCGGCTAATTGCTAAAAAAGCGCTGCCGCATATGCGACAGCGCTTTTTTTTTTCACTGTGTATTTTCGCCGTATTCATTGTAGAGTTGTTTGAGGATGTTCTTTCGTTCTACCATGCCCAGGAGCTTCTTGTCCTTGACGATAGGGATGGCTTTCAGGTGTTCTGCGACCATGACGCTGGCCAGGTCTTCCATGGTGGCGTCCGGGCCGGCCATGATGACTTTTTTGGTCATGAGTTGTTCGGCCGTGCAGGCAAAGAGTTTCTTGAAGCCCTGCTGGTATTCCTTGAGGTTGCCGTAATAGATGTTGGCTCCCAGGAGGTTGACGTATTGGGGGACACAGGGCTTGACTTCCTTGTACAGGAGGTCTGCGTCGGTGACGATGCCGATGATTTCCTTGTCGTCTTTGATGATAGGAATGGCCGTGATGTTGTTTTCTACGAACATATCGACGAGGTCAAAGATAGACGTATCTTTCTGCGCCGTAATGACATTTTTTTCCATGATATCTGCTGCCGTTTTCGACATAAGATCAACCCCTTTATCATAAATTCGATGGGAGCATGACTCCTATTCAATTACATTATACCATATTTTGGGCGTATAGGGACGTCTGTTGCCGTCCCGCCGGTCGCTATCCGCTAACCTCTTAAACGGGCTTCCCACGTGGAAGCCCCTACAGCGGCCTGCGGCCGGCGAACTGCGAACTGCGGCCTGCGTCCTTCGCCAAATCATGGTATAATAGGAACATATTTTACTAGACTAAAGGAGCGATGGACATGACCATAGATTATTTAGTAGCCGACCCTAGCGGCAATACGACGATTCTGGTGCTGACGCCAGTGCCGAAAGAGGAACACAGTGCTTTGGCGGCGAAGTTATTGGCCCTGCCGGGCATCGAAGCGGAACAGGTCGGCTATGTGACCCGCGAAGCGGGCAAGCCCCTGCGCGTCGACATGATGGGCGGCGAGTTCTGCGGCAATGCATCGCGGTCGGCGGCGGCCTGGGCCCTGGCCTGTGACGGCGGGACACAAGGCGTATACGATGTATCCTGCTCGGGCTGCGATACGGTCCTGCCGGCTAAGGTTGCCCAGAAAGGCGATGGCCTGTATGAAGCCTTCATTGAAATGCCTTATCCCGAAGATGTGAGCGGCGTCCTCGTCGACGCCGGCGATGTGCCGGCCCGTTTTTTCCGCGTCGATTTGCCGGGGATTACGCACTTCGTCCACTTCGTGCCTGATTTAGAAGGCATTGATAAAGAGAAATACTGGCATATCCTGGCTGATTACGTCGATGGCGAGGATTTCCCGGCTTACGGCCTGATTCTCTGCGATACGAAGGAACAGACCATGATTCCCGCTGTCTACGTCCGCGATACGGACACGCTATATTGGGAAAACAGCTGCGGCAGCGGATCGGCAGCCGTCGCCGCGGCCCTGGCCTGCACGACCCATAAGAACGTGGCCTGCTACATGAAGCAGCCCGGCGGTACCCTGGCCATTGCCGCCAAAGTCGGCGAACAAGGGGAACTGCAGCAGATCTTCATCGGCGGTCCCGTCAAATTGAGCCAAGTCCGAAAGGCAACTATATGATGAACGATAACGGGATTCCCCACAACGGGCCGCCTTAACAGGACGGCCCCTACAGTGCGACATCTATGATGTCGCTGCGGCCTGCGGCTTGCGAACTGCGGCCTGCGGCCTGCCCGGGACGGGCGCCCCTCTACACCCGCGGTCCAGCCTGGATGATTTCTTCGGGCATGTCGGGGTACTTGGTCTTGAAGTTTTCGTAGAACATGGCGGCGACTTTCTTGGCCATGATGTCATAGGACTTCTTGTTGTCCCACGTCGCCCGCGGGTTGAGTATCTGGTTGGGCACGCCTGGGCAGACCTGGGGGATGTCGACGTTGAAGCGCATGTCGTGACGGTAGGGGACGTTGTCGAGTTGGCCGTTCAAGGCGGCGGTGATCATGGCCCGCGTGTATTTCAGGTCCATGCGGCTGCCGATGCCGTAGGGGCCGCCGGTCCAGCCCGTATTGACCAGGTAGACCTTGGTGTTGTACTTTTCGATGCGTTCGCCGAGCATGCCGGCGTAAATATCCGGCGCCAAGGGCATAAAAGGTTCGCCGAAGAGGGTCGAGAAGGTCGGAATCGGTTCGGTAATGCCCTGTTCCGTGCCGGCGACTTTCGACGTGAATCCCGTGACGAAGTGGTACATCACCGCTTCTTTACTGAGCCGCGAAATGGGCGGCAAGACGCCGAAGCTGTCGGCCGTGAGGAAGATGATGACCGTCGGGATGCCGCCTTTACCGGGCTGGGCCGCATTGGGGATGTAGTCGATAGGGTAGCCGGCCCGCGTATTTTCGGTTATCTTGCTGTCGAAGTAGTTGGGATGGCGCGTGTCTTCGTCGAGGACGACGTTTTCCACGAGCGTGCCGGCCTTGATGGCATTGTAGATATACGGTTCCTTTTCGGGATTGAGGTTGATGCATTTGGCGTAACAGCCGCCTTCAAAATTGAAGATGCCCCGCGGCGACAGCCGTGTTCGTCGGCGCCGGCAAAGCCGTCGAAGAGGTAAATGGGCCGGTTCTGGAAGTAGGCCAGGATTTTGCTCTTGAGGGCGTTGAATTTTTCTTTGGAAATGGGCCGGTTGATGTTGTTCCAGGCGATGTAGTCGTGGATGGACGGCGTATCGACGATGAACTTGTCATCCGGTGCCCGGCCGGTATATTTGCCGGTCCGCACGACCAGGGCCCCAGTGTCGCTGAGGACGCCTTCGCCATTCAAGAGGGCCTGTTCCGTCAGCCAGGCCGGCGACATATTGCGGTATACTACTTTGGGATTCATGAGTCCTATGCGTTCTAAACCATATGTCTGTTGCATATCTATCACTCCTTTGAGATTTGTGGCTCGTAGGGGCCGCCCGCTGGGCGGCCCGTTTGTGGAAACCCCATAATCTGGCACCGCAGACTGCGAAATAACCTCTCAGTCAGCTGCGCTGACAGCTCTCCTAGCAGGAGAGCCGGGCCGCCTTGACAGGACAGCCTCTGCGGCCTGCGAACACCTATCTCTTTTAATCATACTAACGTACTAAATATAGTATAATACAATCTGGTACACTATTTCAAATTGCATACTGGATACACGATAAAGGTCAAATTCTTAAAAAATACTTGACTATTTGACTTTTTGCTGTATGATATTGGTGTAAGGGTACCCGAAGGTATCCGCCACTACGGCAGAATCGTACAAAGGAGTGTTTGAATATGGCGAAAGAAACCCATGAATTTCAAGCTGAAACGAAACAATTACTGGACTTGATGGTCCATTCTATTTATACGAACCACGAAATCTTCCTTCGCGAACTGATTTCCAATGCATCCGATGCCATCGACAAGCTGCATTACCAGTCCCTGACCAATGGCGATCTCCTCGAAGGCGATATGGCCTTTGAAATCCATTTGACGCCTGATGCCGATGCCCACACGTTGACGATCTCCGATAACGGCCTGGGCATGAATAAACAGGATTTGATGGAAAACCTCGGTACTATCGCCCAGTCCGGCACCAAGGCATTCCTGGAAAAATTGAAAGAATCCCAGGATGCCGACAGCACGGATAAGGATCTCATCGGTCAGTTCGGTGTCGGTTTCTATTCGGCCTTCATGGTCGCCGATAAAGTCACGGTCGTCACCCGCAAGGCCGGCGAAGAACAGGCTTATAAATGGGAATCCACTGGCGACGGTGAATACAGCCTGGAAGAATGTCAGAAACCGAAACACGGCACGACGATCATCCTCAGCCTGGGCAAGGACTTCTACGGCGACGACAGTGAAGAAAACTATACCGACAAGATGACCCTCCAGAGCCTGGTCAAGAAGTATTCCGACTATATCCGCTACCCGATCACCATGGACTTCACGACCAAGGAAAAACCGAAAGACGCCGACGGCAAGGTCATCGAAGACGCACCGGAAGAAGAACATACGGAAACGCGGACGCTGAACTCCATGCAGCCTTTGTGGACGCGCAATAAATCGGACATCAAACCGGAAGAATATAAGGAATTCTTCCAGCATCAGTTCTACGAATGGGAAGAACCGATGGAAATCTTCCACAACCGCGTCGAAGGGGCCGTCGATTACACGGCACTGCTCTTCATCCCAGGCAAGGCTCCGTTCAACCTCTACTATGCCGATTATGAACCGGGCATCCAGCTTTATTCGCGCCACGTCTTCATCATGGATAAATGCAAGGACCTCCTGCCGGATTACCTGCGCTTCGTCAAAGGCCTCGTCGATTCGCCGGACCTGTCGTTGAACATTTCCCGTGAACTGTTGCAGAAGAGCCGCGAATTGAGCCTCATCGGCCGTAACCTGGAAAAGACCATCCTCAAGACGTTGAAGCGCAACCTGGAAAAGGACCGTGAAAAATACGAAAAATTCTGGGCTGAATACGGCAAATCCCTGAAAATCGGCGTTTACAGCGGTATGATGACCGGTGAAAACAACGTCGAAAAATTGAAGGACCTGCTGCTCTTCATGTCGTCGAAAGATGGCAAACTGTGCACCATCAAAGAATACGTCGACCGCATGAAAGACGGCCAGCAGAAGATCTACTACGCAACGGGCAAGGATAAAGAAGCCATCGAAGGCCTGCCGCAGATGGAAATGCTCCGCGACCGCGGCATCGAAGTCCTCTACATGACCGACCCGGTCGATGAATTCGCCGTCGAAGCCATCGGCGAATACGAAGGCCACCGCTTCCACTCCATCAGCCGCGGCGACCTGGACCTGGAAGACGACGCCTTCAAGGAAGAAAAGAAGAAGAACGAAGAACTGGCCAAGGATAATGAAGGCCTCTTGAAGGACATGAAAGAATTCCTGGGCGATAAAGTCGCCGATGTCCGCTTGTCCAACCGCTTGAAGAGCGGTGCCGTCTGCCTCGTCGCCGACGCTGCCGGCCCGTCGCTGGCCATGGAACAGGCCTTTGCCGCTGCCAACAACCCCATGCTCAAGGCCCGCCGCATCCTGGAAATCAACCCGCAGCATGAACTGTTCAGCAAACTGACGGCCGTCCACGACCAGGGCAAAGACAGCCAATCCTTCAAGGACTACTGCAATCTGCTCTACGATCAGGCTCTGCTCCTGGAAGGCATCATGCCCGACGACCCCGTCGCCTTTGCCAATAAAGTAGCCAGCCTGATGGCAAAATAAAATTCCATACAGAAAAGCCCCTCCCGGTGTGTGACCGGAAGGGACGTTCCTCCAGCAAAAGGTCCTGTCGTTAGACGACAGGACCTTTTGCCGTAGGGGCCGTCCCAAGCCTTTCCAGCCCGTCAGGTGCCAACCAACGGGAGGCGCAGGACGGTTGCTGGAAAGGACAGCTGTGGCTGGGCGGCCCGCTTGTGGGAATTCCGCAAACTGATACTGCAGTTCGTAGGCGGCAAATCATCGATTAACCTCTCAGTCAGCTGCGCTGACAGCTCTCCTAGCAGGAGAGCCGGGCTGCCATAGGGGCCGCGAGCCACGAGCCACAAACTGCTAACCGCTAACCCCTAACCCCTAGTGGAATATGTTGATGAACACGGTGATGATCGATGCGTTGACTGGGTCGATGATGAGCGAGCCGATGAGGGGGATGACGAAGAAGGCCGTCGGTGCCGGGCCGAAGAGTTCGGTCATGGCTGTCATGTTGGCGATGGCGTTCGGCGTAGCGCCGAGGCCGAAGCCGCAGACGCCGCTGGTCATGACGGCTGCTTCGTAGTCCTTGCCCATGGCGCGGAAGACGATGAAGTAAGCGAAGATGGCCATGAACAGGGCCTGGCTGAGGAGCATGACGACCAGGGGGATGGCCAGGTCGGCGAGCTGCCAGAGCTTGAGGCTCATGAGGACGCAGGTCAAAAAGACGGTCAGGCTCAGGTTGCCCAGGACTTCGCTTTCGCGCTGATAGATTTTATAGGCGTGCGTGAAGTCGGCGATGTTGCGGATGATGGCGGCGACGATCATGGAGCCGATATAGCCCGGGAAGACCAGGCCGATGCTGCTGAAGAAGCCGCTGACCAGAGTGCCCAGGCCCATGGCCAGGAAGAGGTGGGCCATGGCGTTCATGAAACGGTAGTTGTCGATGGTCTGGCCGATTTTATTTTCAATCTTAATGGCGTTTTCGGCGCGTTCTTTATTGCCGGCGACGGCTTTGAGCGTCGAAACGGTGCCGGCATTGAAGGACGGGTCGAAGCGTTCCGATTCGGCCGAGCTGACGAGGTGGAATTTGTGGACCAGTTCTTCGCCAATCGGGCCGCCGATGACGCCGCCGGCGACGAGGCCGAACGTAGCTGCTGCGACGGCAATGGTCACGCCGCCGTCGAGGCCGATGCTTTCCAGGAGCGGGCCGAAAGCCGCTGCCGTACCGTGGCCGCCGACCATGGGGATGGAACCCGTTGCCAGGCCCAGGAGCGGGCTCAGGTTAAAGGCCATAGCCAGGCCGGAGCCGATGATGTTCTGGCAGATGATCAGGACCGTCGTGACAATGGCCATTTTCAGGACCATGACGCCGCCGCGCTTGATGAGGCTGATGCTGGCCGTATAGCCGACGCTGGTGAAGAAGAGCATCATGCAGATGTTCTGCATGATCGTATCCTGTTCGTATTTCCAGATGCCCTGCGTATATAAGATGCAATTGATGATAGCAAATAAGATACCGCCGACGACGGGCGCCGGGATACAGTACTTACGAAGGACGCTGATCTTGACGCGCAGGAAGACGCCAACGTAGTAGACGACGATGGCCGCAGCCAGGGTCTGATAAATATTAAGATTTAAAGACACACGGAAAACCTCCTTATAATTTTAAAAATACAATACATATCATAACAGATTTTAGGCTGTAAAACAATTGTAAACATGAGAAAATGTTTTGATTTTTTAAGCATATATGGGATATTATTTTTTAATAGACAGAAAAAATGGTGAATGATAATAATCTTGACGGCCTTTTCGCTGGCTCTCTTTAGAAAAACAAAAGAACTGGATGTCGCTGGCCTTGAGGTCCAGCTTCAGCTGTTCCTGTCCCAGGGGAGAGAGGCCGGGAGCGTCGGAACGCACTTTGGTGACCACCGGGAGCTGGCCCTTGGCCCCTTTCAGGAAAGCTGCACCGCGGCTGTTGAGGGCCAGGAGGCGGGCATATTGCGGACCTGCCTCATAGGAGCAGTCCATGAGGTCCCGCGAGGGCTGCAAGAGCGTATAGGCGCCCATGCGGCAGAGGCGGCTGTAGGCATAGCGCCGCGTCTTGATGCTCCTGAGGGCCTGGTCGTAACTGCCGCTTTCCATGAAAGCGCGGTGCCAGCGGTTTTCCAATCCTTCCGTAAAG
Source organism: Megasphaera sp. NM10 (assembly GCF_000417505.1). GTDB lineage: Bacteria > Bacillota > Negativicutes > Veillonellales > Megasphaeraceae > Megasphaera > Megasphaera intestinihominis. The sequence goes on along the minus strand of NZ_APHY01000035.1, from coordinate 46,032 downwards.
GCCGGCAGACTGCGCAGCTGGTCCGGTGTCAGCAGGCGGTTATGGCTGGCGACGAAATCGCCGTAGCGGCCGTAATCAGTGAAGGCGCCCTGGGCCAGCTGGTCTTCGGCACCTGCCAGGCTGGCCGCTGTGAGATAAGGCCGACAGGCGGCGGCTGTCCCGCTGCAGCGCATGGCCTGGCGCAGGGCCGAGGCGCTGGCAAAGGCGGCACCGAGGCCGGTATCGCCGTGTCGGCCCTGGCGGGGCAGGGGAAGAAAGGTCAAGGGCTGTTCCTGTTTCAACATGGCCCGGGCATATTCAAAGGCCAGCAGGGCATTGGGCTGCTGCAGCAGCCGGGCTTCGTCAGGGGCCGCGGCCATGAGTGCGTCAGTCAGCTGCTGTCCGGCTGAGGATTTTTTTGCTGCCTTCAGGCAGGCTGTCAGTCCCTCGGAGCGGCGGGCCAGGGAGAGAAAGTCAGCCGCCGTTCCGCCTTCGACGCCGCAGGCCAGGGCCTGGCAGCCCAGGCGGGCGGCTAAGGTGACGCCGCCTTGAGCGAAACCGGCCGCGCTGGACAGGGCATAGACGGCAGGGAGTTCGATGACCACATCGGCACCGCCGTCGATGGCCCAGGCCGCGCGGTGCCATTTATCGAAAAAAGCCGGTTCGCCGCGCTGGACGAAGGCGCCGCTCATGATGATGACGATGGCCGCCTCCGGGCCGGCTGCCTGGCGGACTTGGCGGATTAAACGGGCGTGACCCGTGTGGAACGGGTTGAATTCGGCGATGATGGCAAGGGATTCCATAGAGCTCCTATATGTTCAGAATTTCACAAAATCTCGAAAAAGTATAGCCTGATGAGAATTATATTATATGTTTTAAATAAAATCGTGCTAATGGTTATAAGTATACGGGGCAGGCCGGGAAACGTCAATGGTGTATACTCATTCCTGCCAAGGGAGAGGCGAAAGTATTTGCAATTCGTCGCTTTTTTTTAGGTGACGCTATAAATCTTTTATGCTATAATGAACCTAGTCTGTAGAAAGCATAAATAGGTGATTGCATGAAAGGATTGAAATTATTAGCAGTTGCGGCCATGACCGCAGCTGTCGTATTGTTGTCCGGATGCGGCAACATGACGATGCTCGAAGAATACAGCTTCGGGTATGTCCAGCTCAAAGCCGGGAATTCGGAAGTCTATGTCATGACACCGTTCGACCTGGCTCATGTAAGCCGCCAGAATGGGGAAGGCATGATGTACATCAACAACGATAAGCACATCAATGTCGTCGCTGTTTCCGAAACGGCTGGCGAAACGACGCCTGTAGCCATGGCAGAAGAATATGTTGCCATGCTGAAACAGACACCGGATGTTTCTGATCTGCAAACGAAGGTCACCGACGCGGAAGAAAGCGGCCGCAAGACCACCGTTGTCGACGCTTCCTATACGGAACCGCTCAACGGCCAGCCGGCCAAACTCATCGTGCGGAGTCTCTTCTTTGAAGATAATGGCCAGATATGGCACGTCATGTACATGTACAAAGACGGCGATGCCCTGGCTAAAGAAGTAGTTGACCACGTATTTGGCCAGCTCAAATAATTCTAAGACAAATGAAAGAGGGTAAATTTTCATGATCGTATTGGTTGTAAACTGCGGCAGCTCGTCCTTGAAGTACCAGCTCATCAACATGGACAATGAAGAAGTAATGGCAAAAGGTTTGGTCGAAAAAATCGGCCTTCCCGATTCGCAGCTGACCCACAAATGGAATGGCCAGAAGAAAGAAATCAAACAGTCCATCCCGGATCACCAAGTCGCTGTCAAACTCGTCCTCGACATCCTCACCGACGCTGAATGCGGCGTCATCAAATCCATGGATGCCATCGACGCTGTCGGCCACCGCGTCGTCCATGGCGGCGAAGAATTCGCTGCTTCCACGCTCATTACGGATGAAGTCATGAAAGCCTTGGAAAAATGCTCGGCTATGGCTCCGCTCCACAATCCGCCTAACATCATCGGCATCAACGCCTGCAAAGCCATCATGCCCGGCGTTCCTCAGGTCGGCGTCTTCGATACGGCTTTCCATCAGACCATGCCGGCGAAAGCCTTCATGTATGGCCTCCCGTATGAACTCTACAAAGAAGACCACATCCGCCGTTATGGCTTCCACGGCACGAGCCATCGCTATGTAGCTGGCGAAGTCGCTAAAGTCATGGGCGTACCCGTTGAAAAACTGCGCATCATCAACTGCCACCTCGGCAACGGTTCTTCCCTGGCTGCCATCAAATATGGCAAATGCGTCGACACGACCATGGGCTTCACACCGCTCGCCGGCGTCCTCATGGGCACCCGCTGCGGCGATATCGACCCGGCTATCGTCCTCAACGTCATGGACAACCACAACCTTTCGACGAAAGAAATGGATACGCTCATGAATAAGAAATCCGGCGTCCTCGGCATTTCCGGCGTTTCCAGCGACTTCCGCGACCTCGGCCAGGCTGCTGCTGAAGGCAACGAACGCGCTCAGCTCGCCCTCGACATGTTCCACTATCAGGTCCGCAAGGAAATCGGCGCTTTCGCAGCTGCCATGGGCGGCGTAGACGTCATCACCTTTACGGCTGGCGTCGGCGAAAACGGCATCGAAGACCGTGCAGCCATCGCTGAAGGCCTGGAATACCTCGGTGCGAAACTCGACCCGCAGCGCAACAACGTCCGCGGCAAAGATGCCCTCATCAGCACGGATGATTCGACGGTCAAGATGTACGTCATCCCGACGAACGAAGAAATCATGATCGCCCGCGATACGAAGGACATCGTATCCAAACAGTAATGACCAAAGTGCGTGCCCGAAGATGGAGTGAATACTGTGAAATTACTATACTGGGACATTGACGGAACCTTATTGAATACGGGCCGGGCCGGTCTGTACGCCATTGAAGAAGTCTTCCACGACCTCAAGGGCGCCGACGTGCCCGTGCCGAAGATCGCCGCCGGCGGCCGGACGGATAATTTCATCTGCCAGCAGCTCTTGTATAAAGCCACAGGCATCATGCCGACAGACGATGAAGTCCATGCCTTTTGCCGGGGCTATGAAAAGAAGCTCCTGAAATGGCTGAAGCGCAAGGCCGAAGAAGGCGTCGTCCTGCCCCACGTAGAAGAGAACCTGGCTTTCTTCCAACAGCGAAAGGATTACAGGCAGCTCCTCCTGACCGGCAACAGCGCCATCGGCGCCCGCATGAAGATGGACGTCTTCGGCCTGTCCCAGTACTTCGATTTCTCTCATTCTGGGTTCGCCTTCAATTATTACTATCGCGATGATCTGGCCCGCAATGCCCTGGCCATCGCCAAGGAAGCCTGGGGCGATGCCATCGAGATGGCTTATGTCATCGGCGACACGCCTTACGACATCCAGTGCGGCAAAGCCATCGGCGCCCGCACGATCAGCGTGGCTACAGGCCGCTATTCCTATGAGGAACTGGCCCAGTGCGCGCCCTGGAAGATACTGCGGTCCCTGCCGGAACCGGAAGCCTTCCTGAAAATCATCGAAAATTAAAGAAAAGTGTAAAAAATAGGCTGTCACATTAAGCAAAACATGCATTAATGTGACAGCCTATTTTTTGAGTTTTAAGTTTTTAGTTTGCAGTGAATGGCTGAAAAAATTAAAACCACCGGCTACAAACTGCAAACTCCAAACTATAAAGCGTCCGGGTCTTTTTCCGGTTCTTCGATGCGCCAGGTGTTTTCGAGGACGCGGAAATTGAGGCGGTGCCATTTCTTTTCGATATCGTCCAGTGTCTGCGAGGCGGAATATAACATATTATTTTGTTTCTTGGCCTGCTTTTCCAGCTGTGCCATGCGAACGCGCTGGGTGGATACGGTGTCCGCCAGTTCATAGACCTGGAACTGCAAGGCTGCGATCCAGAAGAATTCCAGCAGGGCGACGATGACGACGCATTTCTGGGCCTTTGGCAGACCGTGCCAGGCCTGGCAGAAGCGGCGGCGCAGGCGGGAGAGGGCCGCCCGGCCGTGCTGCTCCTTTTGGCGGATCCCCGTCAGGTCAGGAGGGAACTTGTGTCTGTCCATAAGCCTTATAAGTTGGAAATGACGCGGGCCTTATTGCGGACGAAGTCGAGCCACAACTGGGCGGCATGGGAGAGGTAGTGGCCCCGTTTCCAGATGACGTAGAGGACGTGCATGATTTCCGGTTCTACCAGGGGACGGACGACGACCGATTCCGATACGCGGGGGTTCGTTTCCTTCGTCGGGCACAGGCGGCTCGGCAGGAGGGCGACGCCCAGGTTGGCGACGACGGTCTGGATCATGAGGTCCCGCTGGCTCGTTTCGAAGACGATCTTCGGCTGGAAACCGATTTTCTTACAGTGCTGGATGATTTCGTCGTGCAGGTTGAAGTCGTCGCGGTAGAGGACCAGCGATTCATTGGCCAGCTTCTTGAGGGGAATCGTCTTTTCCTTGGACAGGATGTTGTCCCGGTGGATGATGACGTTCATCGGGTCCTGGGTCAGGAAGAACGATTCAAAGTCCTTTTCCTTCGGCTGCGTGCAGACGATGCCCAGGTCGATGAGGCCTTCCTGGACGCTGATTTCGACTTTCTTCGAGCCGTGTTCGTAGAGGTCCAGTTCGATCTGCGGGTATTCCTGCTTGAACGCCCCCAGGAGGTTGGCGAAGATCGGTGCGCCCGTGATTGGCGGCAGGCCGATGAGGACCGTCCCTTGTTCCAGCTTGAATTCGTTTTCAAAGTCCGTCTTCAAGTGTTCGAACATGAAGACGACGCGCTTGGCGTGGGAGAGGAAAATCGTGCCGGCATCGGTGAGTTCGACGGCCTTGGCGTTGCGCATGAAGAGGACGACGCCCAGTTCTTCTTCCAGGGCCTTGATGGTGCGGCTGATGGCGGACTGGGAAATGTGCAGCGTCCGCGCGGCTTTGCTGAATGATTTCTTGTCGGCTACTTCGACAAAGTATTTAAGATGATGAAAATCCATACTAACACCTCCACTAATGGTGTACACCGAATCGGCACTTTAATATACACTCGATTGGTATACGTTTACAAAATAGCACTGAACGATGCATAAACTAGCATCACATTCCTATTGAATTTAGCATTACTTAGGCATATAATTAACTTGTAAGAAAAAGTTACAAAGTCGTTCGGTTTGTGATGGTCAGCAAGCTTCAAAAGGCATGTTGGTGTGCAAATCTGTAATATCACTATAATAGTATTACAGATTAAGAATATTAGCAACACCTTTTTTGAATATTATTGAACCTTCCCGCTTTTCATTGCATTTTTTTCAAGATAGGGACGTGTATGGACGATACGTGAACAGAAGTCATCCATGGAACCTGGGTGAGGGTCCGCGCCGTCCGTATGCCGTCCGTATGAGGATGCAACAGGACGTCTTTATAGCTTTCTTAAGCCTATCAGTATGGTTTTTCCATATTGAAAGTATACTTTTATCTAAGGAGCGTGTTTTATCTATGAGCAAATTTAAAACCATGGATGGTAACGAAGCAGCTGGATGGGTGTCCTATGCATTTACTGAAGTTGCCGCAATTTATCCGATCACGCCGTCTTCTCCTATGGCAGAACATGTCGATGATTGGGCAGCCGCTGGCATGAAAAACATCTTCGGCCACAAAGTCAACGTTGTTGAAATGCAGTCCGAAGCTGGCGCAGCTGGCGCATTCCACGGTTCTTTACAGGCTGGTGCTTTGACAACTACGTACACGGCATCTCAGGGCTTCCTCCTCATGATCCCGAACATGTACAAAGTTGCCGGTGAACTTCTCCCGGGCGTATTCCACGTAGCTGCTCGTGCTTTGGCTAACCATGCACTGAACATCTTCGGTGACCATCAGGACGTTATGTCTGCTCGTGCAACAGGCTGCTGTCTCTTGGCTGAATCCAATGTTCAGGAAGTCATGGATCTCGGTGGTGTCGCTCATTTGGCAGCAATTAAAGGTTCCCTGCCGTTCATCAACTTCTTCGATGGTTTCCGTACTTCTCACGAAATCCAGAAAGTTGAAGTCATGGACTTCGAAAACTTCAAGAAACTCGTTGACTGGGACGCTATCGAAGCATTCCGCAAACGTGCCCTCAACCCGGATCATCCGGAAATCCGCGGCACTGCAGAAAACCCGGACGTATACTTCCAGCACACAGAAGCTTCCAACAAATTCTATGATGCTATGCCGGATATCGTAGCTGGCTACATGGACAAGATTTCTGAAATCACTGGCCGTACGTACAAACCGTTCAACTACTACGGTGCTCCTGATGCTGAATACGTTGTCGTATCCATGGGTTCTCTCTCCGACGTCGCTAAACAGACTGTCGAATACTTGCAGAGCCAGGGCGAAAAAGTCGGTGCCATCAACGTTCACCTCTATCGTCCGTTCTCCAACAAATACCTCCTCAACGTTCTTCCGAAAACTGTTAAGAAGATCGCTGTCATCGACCGTACGAAAGAACCGGGCTCCCTCGGCGAACCTCTCTACCTCGATATCGTTGGCTTCGTAACTGAAGAAAACCTCAACATCGACGTTATCGGCGGCCGTACAGGTATGGGCTCCAAAGACGTTCTTCCGGAAGACTTCCTCGCTGTCTTCAAAGAACTCAAGAAAGAACATCCGCTCAACGGCTTCACGCTGGCTATCAACGACGACGTTACCAACCTCAGCCTTCCGCGCGAACCGAAAATGCCGGTTGACACGACTGGCCTTACGTCCTGCAAATTCTGGGGCTTCGGTTCTGATGGTACTGTCGGCGCTAACAAATCCGCTATCAAGATCATCGGTGACCACACCGACATGTATGCTCAGGCATACTTCGCTTATGACTCCAAGAAATCCGGCGGCGTAACTATTTCTCACCTGCGTTTCGGTACTCGCCCGATCGATATGCCGTACCTCATCGACGCAGCTGACTACATCGCTTGCCATCGTCAGTCCTATGTAAAACGCTTTGACATCCTCCGCGGTATCAAAGAAGGCGGCACATTCATGCTGAACTGCACCTGGACCGACGAAGAACTGGAAAAAGAACTTCCGGCTCGCATCAAACGCGCTATCGCTAAGAACCATGTTAAATTCTACACCTTGAACGGTGACGCTATCGGCCGGAGACTCGGCCTCGGCACTCGTATCAACATGGTCATGCAGGCTGCATTCTTCGCACTCGCTAAGATCATTCCTATCGATGACGCTGTTAAATACTTGAAAGACTCCATCGTCAAGAGCTATGGCAAGAAAGGCCAGAAAGTCGTTGACATGAACAACGGCGCTGTTGATGCTGGTATCAAAGAATTCCATGAAGTTAACTATCCGGCTTCCTGGGCTGACGCTAAAGACGAAGTCGTCGAAGGCCGTCCGGCTCCGAAGTACTTCACGGAAGTTGCAAAACCGATGCTCGAACAGGTTGGCGACGATCTCTCGGTTTCCGCATTTGCTGGCCGCGAAGATGGCACCATGCCTTCCGGTACTGCTAAATTCGAAAAAGCAGGCCCGGCTCTCCACGTTCCTTCCTGGGATGCTGAAAAATGTATCGGCTGCTTGCAGTGCTCCTTCGTCTGCCCGCACGCTACTATCCGTCCGGTCTTGACGACGAAAGAAGAAACGGCTGCTGCTCCGGCAGGCTACAAAGTAGCTCCGAAAGCTAAATCCGGCAAAGAATATGATCTCGCCATCATCGTTGACCAGCTCGACTGCCTCGAATGCGGTTCCTGCGTAAACGTTTGCCCGGTTCAGGCTCTCACCATGGTTCCGAACACCGACGAAGAACGTCAGAAGATGGATCTCTGGTACTATGGTACGGAAACGGTTGCTCCGAAAGCTAACCCGCAGAACAAGAAGACCGTCATCGGTTCTCAGTTCGAAACTCCGCTCCTCGAATTCTCCGGCGCATGCGCAGGCTGCGGTGAAACACCGTATGTCAAACTCATCACGCAGCTCTTCGGCGATCGCATGATGATTGCTAACGCTACTGGCTGCTCCTCCATTTGGGGTGCATCCGCTCCGGTTTCCCCGTACACCATGAACGCTGCTGGCCATGGCCCGGCTTGGGCAAACAGCCTCTTCGAAGATGCTGCTGAATTTGGTCTCGGCATGTTCCTCGGCGTAGACAAAGTCCGCAAAGACTTGGCTGAAAACCTCGACGCTGCTAAAGCCGTTGCTTCTCCGGAACTCCAGGCTGCACTCAGCGACTGGGCTGCTAACCTGAACGAAGGCAAAGGCTCTCGTGAACGCGCTGACAAACTGACAGCTCTCCTCGAAAAAGAAGCTGCTGGCAAACCGGTTCTCGAAGACTTCCTCGCTAAGAAACAGTTCTTCGTTAAACGTAGCCAGTGGATCATCGGTGGTGACGGCTGGTCCTACGATATCGGTTACGGCGGTGTTGACCACGTCCTCGCTTCCGACCACGACGTCAACGTCCTCGTCCTCGATACCGAAGTTTACTCCAACACTGGCGGTCAGTCCTCTAAAGCTACCCCGACTGCAGCTATCGCTCAGTTCGCTGCTGCCGGCAAACGCACGAAGAAGAAGGACCTCGGCATGATGGCTATCTCCTATGGCTATGTCTATGTAGCTCAGGTAGCTATGGGTGCTGATAAGAACCAGCTCATGAAAGCCATGACTGAAGCTGAAGCTTACCATGGCCCGTCCCTGGTTATCTGCTACGCTCCTTGCATTAACCACGGCATCCGTAAAGGCATGGGCAAGAGCCAGCTCGAAGAAAAACTCGCTGTCGAATGCGGTTACTGGGATCTCTTCCGCTACAACCCGGATCTCAAAGCTCAGGGCAAGAATCCGTTCAGCCTCGACTCCAAAGAACCGGATTACAGCAAATTCCAGGAATTCTTACAGGGTGAAGTTCGTTATGCTTCCCTTAAGAAAGGCTTCCCGGAAGAAGCAGACGCTCTCTATGCTAAGACAGAAGCAGACGCAAAAGCTCGTCGCGAATCCTATGTACGTTTACAGAAGGGTTTTGAAGACTAATTTGATTGCACTCGCTGCATGAGAATAGAAGAAAGGCCCCGCATGAAGGTTTCGACCCTCATGCGGGGTCTTTTCTTTTTGTAGTTTGTAGAAGAGGGCTTTAAATTAAAAAGCCTTCACTAAAAACTAAAAACTGCAAACTTCATACTCAAAAAGGAACTGTTGCACTGCGACAGCTCCTTTTTTATTGCTATCCTTTCTCAATAGGTATATAATAAAGCGTGTTTTTATAACCATTTTGAAAGGGGTCTTTCTGTATGTCATCTAAAATGGGTACATTATGTATTGTTTTGACAGCCATAGCCTTTGGTACGATGGAAATTTCCTTGAAGATTGCCGGAACGGCGTTCACGCCTTTCCAGCTGACTTTCCTTCGGTTCCTCGTCGGCGGGCTGCTGCTCATGCCGCTGGCTGTCCGCGATTTGAAGAAGCGCAGCATCCACCTCGATCGTTCTGATTGGGGCTATTTGGCTGTCCTCGGGCTGATTAACATCTGCTTCAGCATGATCCTCTTCCAGATCGGGGTCAACATGGCCAATGCCGGCCTGGCAGCTATCGTTTTCTCCAGTACCCCGATTTTTGTCATGATTTTTTCGTATTTCATCATTCACGAAGCCTTTACCCGCAAGAAGGCCATTACCTTGGTCTTGAGTATCATCGGCCTGGTCATTGTCGCCAATCCCATGGCCATTATCCGCAGCGGCAATATCGGCCTGCTCGTATCGCTGGCAGCTGCCGTTTCCTTTGCCCTTTATACGGCGCTGGGTAAACTCCGTATTGAAAAACTGGGCGGCAACGTAGAAAACGCCTTCAGCTTCCTCATCGGCTGCGTCTTCCTGTTTTTCATCCTCTTGTTCCACGGCGACCCCATCGTGGCCGGTATTGATTCCCAGACCGTATGGCCCCTTATTTACTGTTCCTTAGTCGTCACGGGCTTCGGCTATCTGTGCTTCATGAAGGCCATCGAACTGACAGGTCCGTCCAATGCATCCTTTGCCTTCTTCATCAAGCCGATCATCGCCTTGATCTTGTCGGCCATCATCTTGTCGGAACCGATTACGGTCAATGCCGTCGTCGGCCTGGCCCTGATCCTCCTGGGCTGCACGATGGCAGGGCCGATTGAACACCTGCTCTTCCGTCACCATGCTATCGGTGAAATCGAAGGCCGCGAAAATCATCCGGCCTGGATCAAGGAAGATACAGAAAGTCCCTTGGTCATTACCATTTCCCGTGAATACGGCAGCGGCGGCCGCAACATCGGCAAGCTCGTCGCCCGTAAGCTCGGCATCCCTTATTACGATACGGAAATCCTCAACCTGACCCGTAAAGAACATCCGCAGACCTTCGCCGCCTGGTGTAAAGACCGCAAGCGCATGCTCGGCCCCTTGCTGACCAAGGTCTATGACGATTATATCCACTACGCGTCGGGCTATGAATCGAAGCAGCAGGAAATGTTCCGCGATGAATCCGAAGTCATCCAGGCTCTGACAGAAGGGAAGTCGTGCGTCATCGTCGGCCGCCTGGCCAACTACATCCTGCGCAAACGGCCGAATACCTTCAATGTCTTCGTTTCGTCCGACCCGGATTGGGCCATCCAGCGCATCATGCTCCGCGAACACGTCGATGCCGACAAGGCGCGGAAGATCCGCAACCACGTCAATCACGAACGGCGCGACCACTGCATGTACTGCACCGATTCCTATTGGGGCTACGGCGCCAACTACGACTTGAGCCTCAAATCCAGTGACTACGGCATCGTCAAGACAGCCGACCTCATCCTGCAGGCTGCCCAGCACCGCCTGACTATCTCCAAAGAAGATATCAACCCTGCTGCCGACCACAACGCCGTCTCCGCGCCGGCTGTAGCCGAATCGTGATTTTGTAGTTTGCAGTAGGGGCTTGCACGTGGCAAGCCCGCAACTGGATATGTATGGATTTTCCCGTCCGGCTCCGTAGAGAATTCACCCAGATACCGAAACGGGTCGCCCACGTGGCGACCCCTACAGAAAAAGCGCTGTCTTCATATGACAGCGCTTTTTTTTACGCCTGCCATATTTAAACAAACTTTAAACTTTCTCAAAATTAACAAATAATGGCAAATAGCTATAGATTTAGCCTTTATTTTGAGAATAGAAAGTGATAAAATAATAGTTGATTTATTGATAGTGATTATTCTTGAGAATGTGTCGTGATAGCTATGGAGAAACGATGGCAGTTCGGCAGTCCCGACGAGGGGCTCATGGAGGCCTTGTCCGCACAATTACATATATCCCCGGTCTTGGCACAGGTACTGGCCAATCGCGGCATCGCCGATGTCCGGGCAGGGGACCATTTTCTTCACAATACTTTGGCCGATATGGCCGATCCTTTCCTGATGAAAGGCATGGAGAATGCCGTCATCAGGCTGGAGCAGGCGATAACTGAAAAGCAGCGCATCGTCATCTACGGTGACTATGACGTCGACGGCATTACGTCGACGTCTCTTGTTTATTCCGTCCTTCGCGACCTCGGCGCATCGCCGCAGTTCTACATTCCCGAACGGGAGAGCGAAGGCTATGGCCTCAACGAAGGGGCCCTGGAGCAGCTGAGCCGGCAGGCCGACCTGCTCATCACCGTCGACTGCGGCATTTCGTCACACGACCTGGTCCAGCAGTTCTCGCCGGTCCTGGATATGATCATTACGGATCATCACGAACCGCCGGAACAGATCCCGCCAGCCCTGGCCGTCCTCAATCCCAAGCAGGCCGGCTGCCCCTATCCCTTTAAGGAGCTGGCCGGCGCCGGCGTGGCCTACGTCCTCTGCCGGGCCCTGTGGCAGCATCACTGCCATGAAGACCTGCCGGGCTATACGGACCTGGCGGCCTTGGGGACCATTGCCGACCTGGTCCCCCTGACTGGCGAGAACCGTATCCTCGTCCGCCATGGCTTGGCGGCCATGAAAGAAGGGAAGCGGACGGGCATCAAGGCCCTCCTCGATGCGTCCAATCTCAGCGGGAAGGATATCACGGCCGGCCGTATCGCCTTTACGGCGGCGCCGCGCCTCAATGCGGCCGGGCGCATCAGCCATGCGACGAAGGGTGTCGAACTGCTCCTGGAAACCGATGCGGCCAAGGCGGCGGCCGATGCAGCCGAACTGAGCCGCCTCAACACGGAGCGCCAGGACATTGAGCACACCATTGCCCAGGAAGCCATCACCCAGATCGAAGGGCAGGCGAGGGGCCGCGACGGCGTCCTCATCGCCTATCATGAGGGCTGGCACGTCGGCGTCATCGGCATCGCCGCATCGCGCCTGGTAGAGACGTATTACCGGCCGTCCCTGGTCATCACCGTCCGCGACGGCATCGGCAAGGGATCGTGCCGCAGTATCAGCGGTTTCAACATGTACGAAGCCCTGCAATACGCCCAGGATTTGCTCATCCAGTTCGGCGGCCACACCATGGCGGCGGGCTTTTCCGTCAGGGCCGAGAACATCGAAGCCCTGCGCCGGCGCCTGCTGGACTATGCGGCAGCGCATATGACGGCCGCCGACTACGTCCCCTTGGTCCACATCGACAAGCAATTGGAACCGGCCGATGTGACCTTGGACCTCATTGTTGAGCTGTCCCGCCTGGAGCCCTATGGCATGGGCAACAGCCGGCCCGTCTTTTCCCTGAGCGGGGCTACGGTAGAGGAAATCCGTCCCATCGGCCGGGAAAAGCAGCACGTCCGCCTCGTCGCCCGCGGCGCCGATAGGACACGCCTTTCCGGTGTCGCCTGGTCCCAGGCGGGCCTGTGCGACGCCATCGTCGAAGGCGACGTCATCGACGTGGCCTTCCAGCTCGAACGGAACGACTTCAATGGCATGTCGTCGCCGCAGCTGGTCATCCAGGACGTCCACCTGCCAGGCCGCCACATCGTCCTCAACCGGGCGGTCATGGTCGATATTTACATGGCCCTCAAGAAATGCATCCCCGACTGGGGCATGCCGGTCTGGCAGGTCCGCCGCCGTCTGGCTGCGGACCAGGGGGACTGTTATGATGTCCACACCATTTACGCTGCCATCGTCGTCCTCCGGGAAATCGGCGTCCTCAAAATACGCCATGATGACGACGGCCCAGCTTATTATTTTCCTATCCTTGCGGGGAAAATGGATCTTCATGCGTCGCCGACGTATGAATTGTACTGCAAGGAGTGAGGAGGTTTCATATTATGGAATTTAAAGATAAAGATGTCGAATTCAAACACCTCATCGACACGATACATACGTATCTGCCCCAGGCCAAATGCGATGACGTGACCAAAGCCTATAACCTGGCCGAAGAGGCCCACAAGGACCAGCGCCGCGTCAGCGGGGAACCGTATATCCTGCATCCCCTGGCCGTCGCCCAGATACTGGCAGATATGAAAATAGATACGACGACCATTACGGCGTCGCTCCTCCACGATGTCGTCGAAGATACGTCGTACACACTGGAAGATATCAAGAAGATGTTCGGCAAGGAAGTAGCCTTCCTCGTCGACGGCGTCACCAAGTTGAGCCGCCTCAATTACCGTACCAAAGAAGACCAGCAGCTCAACAGCATGCGCAAGATGTTCCTGGCCATGGCCAAGGACGTGCGCGTCGTCGTCATCAAGCTCGCCGACCGCCTGCACAACATGCGTACCCTGCGCTACATGCGCAGCGACAAGCAGAAGCGTATTGCCCAGGAAACGCTGGAAATCTTTGCCCCCCTGGCACACCGCTTAGGGATTTTCAATATCAAGTGGGAACTGGAAGATTTGTCCTTCCGCTACCTCGAACCGGACAAGTACTACGACCTCGTCGACCAGATGAAGCAGAAGCGCCACGTCCGCGAAGAAATCGTCAACGAAGCCATCGACGTCCTCAAGAAGGCCCTCGACGAAGCCCACATCCACTGCGAAATCAACGGCCGGCCCAAGCATTTTTACAGCATTTATAAAAAGATGAAGAAAGATAACCGCGACTTGAGCCAGGTCTATGACCTCTTCGCCATCCGCGTCATCGTCGACGACGTCAAGGACTGCTACGGCGTCCTGGGTATCGTCCACAGCCTGTGGAAGCCACTGCCGTACCGCTTCAAGGACTACATCGCCATGCCTAAGCCCAATAACTACCAGTCCCTGCACACGACAGTCATCGGGACGAGAGGGCAGCCTGTAGAAATCCAGATCCGCACCTGGGAAATGCACCGCATCGCCGAATACGGCGTCGCCGCCCATTGGCGTTATAAAGAAGGCAACCAGACGGCCAACAAGGACGCTTTCGATGAAAAAATGGGCTGGCTGCGCAACCTCCTGGAATGGCAGGACACGAGCAATCCGAAAGAATTCGTCAACGCCCTGAAGCTCGACGCCTTTTCCGACGAAGTCTTCGTTTTTTCGCCGCGGGGCGACGTCATCGACCTGCCCCAGGGTTCTATCCCCATCGACTTTGCCTACCGCATCCACACCGACGTCGGCCACCGTTGCGTCGGCGCCAAGATCAACGGCAAGATCGTCCCTTTGGACTATAAATTGAAGAACGGCGACATCGTCGAAATCATTACGTCCAAAGTCGGCAAGCCCAGCCTGGACTGGCTGAACATCGTCGGCAGCTCGGAAAGCCGCTCGAAGATACGCAGCTGGTTCAAGAAGGAAAACCGCGAAGAAAACATCGCCAAGGGCCTGGATGCGCTGGAACGGGAATGTAAGCGCCTGGGCCACGACTGGAAAGCCCTCAACGTCGGCGGCCGCCTGGGCCGCGTGGCCAAGCAGATGAACGCCGGCTCCGAAGACGACCTGGTCGCCGCTGTCGGCTACGGCGGCTTTGCCGTCAATACGGTCCTCATCAAGCTCCTGGAACTGCACAAGAAAGACTTGCAGAAGCAGGAAGAAAAGACCAACAGCCTGGCTGCCCTGGAAAAACTCAAGACCAAGAAACCCGTCAAGCACAACGGCACGGGCATCCTGGTCAAAGGCGAACCGGGCCTGCTGGTCCGCCTGGCCAAATGCTGCAGCCCTGTACCGGGCGATCCCATCATCGGCTTCATCACCCGCGGCCGCGGCGTCTCGGTCCACCGCGCGGACTGCCCGAACGTCACGCACGGCCAGAACGACGTAGACCGCCTCATCGACGTCGAATGGGATTACGACGGCAACGAACGCTTTGAAGTGAACATGGAAATCGTCGCCTACGACCGCACGGGCATCATGGCCGAAATCATGGCCACCCTGGCGGAAATGAAGATTTCCATCCTCAGCGTCAACGCCAAGACCAGCGATACCAAGAACGTCACCATCCACATGGGCATCAGCATCAAGGACCTGGCCCAGTTTGAATTCGTGGCCACCAAGATACGCCGCCTGAAGGATGTCTACGCCGTCGAACGCTATACGGGAGGGAGCCAGACATGAGAGCTGTCGTACAAAAGACCCTGACGTCTTCTGTGACCTCGGACGGCGTCCTCACCGGCCAGGCAGGCAACGGCCTGACGGTCCTCCTCGGCGTTTCCGTCAAGGATACGGAAGCCGACGTCCGCTACCTGGCCGACAAGATCGTCCACTTGCGTATCTTTGAAGATGACCAGGGCAAACTCAATCACTCCCTCCTCGACGAGGGAGGGGAGATGCTGGTCATTTCCCAGTTCACCCTGTACGGCGATGCCCGCCACGGCCGCCGTCCCAGCTATATCGAAGCGGCCAAGCCCGAACAGGCCGAAGCATTATATGAGCAGTTCGTCGCCGCTGTCCGCGCCTTCGGCGTCACCGTGGCGACAGGCCATTTCCGGACCCATATGGTCGTATCCCTGGCAAACGACGGGCCTGTGACCATCCTCTTGGACAGCCAGAAAACCTTTTAAGGGGGAAGTATACTTATGAGCATGAAATATATCAGTATGGAACTCGGTCCTATCATGACCAATTGTTATATCGTCTACGACACGGATACGAAAGAAGCCATGGTCGTCGATCCGGCCTGGGATTATCCCGCCATCGACAAGGCTCTGACCAGCCATGGCCTGACGCTGAAGTTCATCTTCCTGACCCATGGCCATGCTGACCACATCGGCGCCCTGCAGGAACTGCGCCAGCGCAAGAACGTACCGGTCTACGTCGGCGCCGGCGATGCCGACCTCATTTCCAATTCGCACAATAACCTGTCCCTGTTCATGGGCCAGGCCATCGAATGTACGTCGGCAGACCACCTGGTCAAGGACGGCGATGAACTGACATTGGGGCATCTGCACTTCACAGTCCTGGAAACGCCGGGCCATACGCCGGGCGGCCTCAGCCTGTACGGTGAAGGCGTCGTCTTTTCCGGCGACACGCTGTTCCGCTATTCCGTCGGCCGTACCGACCTCTACGGCGGCTCGTCGAAGACGCTGCTCCACAGCCTGGAAACGAAACTCATGACCCTGCCTGACAATACGCTGGTCCTGCCTGGCCACGGCCCGGCTACGTCCATCGGCGACGAACGGCGTGGCAATCCATTCCTGGACGGAGGCTGGTAAACCATGGTTGCCTATAAGGGCGCGGAGTTCTGGATGCGCGTCACCCTGGCCATCCTGGCCGGTGCGCTGTTCCTCACGGTCCATGCCGTCTACTGGCCCGTCGTCATTTCCCTGATCCTGACGTTCATCCTCATGCCTATCCGCGATGGCGTCATCAAAGGGCTGCGGCGCCTGACCGGCCGTCATGTACCCATCGACCTTGCCATCCTCATCTCCTTTGTCATCCTCATCGTCATCGTGACGATTATTACCAATATCATCGTCAAGCCGCTGGTCATCCAGGTCAATCTGCTGGCAGCCAACTTCAACGATTTGGTCAGCCAGACGGCGGCCCTGGTGACGCAGCTTGAAAATGAGCAGACCCAGTTCTATATCCCGGACCAGGTCAAGAAAATCGTCAACGATGCCTTCGTCAAGATCGGCAATTACGGCATCGAGGGCATCACCAACCTCATCCAGTCCGTCTTTGCCATTGCCGGGACGGTCGTCGAATTCTTCGTCGTACCGATCATTACTTTCTACTTCATGAAAGACGGCGGCCACATGGTCAAGAGCTTCGTCGATATCTTTCCCGAAAGCTATCGCAGCCATCTGGCCGGCCTCTTCCAGGAAATACAGCACGTCCTGAGCCGCTACATCCGCGGCCAGATCCTCATGAGCTGTATCATTGCCACCCTGACTTTCCTCGGCATGTGGGCCATGGGCGTACCGTACCCCATGGTCATCGGCATCTTGGCGGCCATTACCGAATGGATACCCATCGTCGGGCCTATCGTCGGCGCCGTGCCGGCTATCCTGCTCAGCGCGACGGTCAGTTTGTCCCTGCCGCTGAAAGTCATCATCTTCTATATCGTCATCCAGCAGATCGACAGCCACCTCATCATGCCTCAGGTCATGGGGGCCGTCATCAGCCTGCATCCGGTCGTCATCGTCATCGCCCTGCTCATCGGCGGGACCCTCTTTGGCGTAGCGGCATGATCCTTACCGTCCCGGTGACGGCAGTCTTACAGATTTTGTGTAAACATTTATGGTTTTACAATACATATAAAGAAAAGGCGATGAAGTACAATGGAAACAACGAGAACAGAAACTAATAAGAAAGAAATCATGGATACCATGATGAAACGCATGAAAGAAAAGATCAAGTTCAAGAAATGCAAGATGACGTCCCAGCGGCAGATCATCCTGCGGGCCTTCGTCGAAAGCCCAATCCGCCATATGAGCGCCGAAGAAGTCTTCGAGCTGGTCAAGAAGACGGCGCCTGACATCGGCCTGGCTACGGTCTACCGGACGCTGGACCTGTTCACCCAGATGGACCTCTTGAAGAAACTCGATTTCGACGACGGCTGCAGCCGCTATGAATTGAATGACCGCGACAATGAAGGCCATTTCCATCATCATCTCATCTGCCTGGGCTGCGGCAAGGTCTGGGAATGTGAAGACGACCTCCTGGAAACGCTGGAAACGATCCTGGAAAAGCGCCTCCACTTCCACACCGTCGACCATCAGCTGAAAGTCTATGGCTACTGCGAAGCCTGCCAGAAGAAACGGGAAGAAGAAGCAGCCAAAGAAGCCGAAGCTGCGAAAGAAGCGGAATAAGATGGCCCTCCAGACCTATACCTATGACGGGCCGGAACGCTTCCATTCCCTCGTCGGGCAGGTCATGGCCTCCCTGGGCTATGTCGGCGGCCGGGAAGTCCGCGACGTCGGGGCTGCCGTCACTGTCCGCGAGGAAGGCGCTCACCTCCACGTGCGCTGTACCTTCCAGGACGGCGGGGCGCCCTGGTCTTCTGAGGCCCGCCTCGTCGGGACGGACCGGGAACGGGCATCCCTCAAGGACTGCCTCATCCACTGGCATAACCGCTTCTGCGGCCACGGACCCAGCCCGTGGGGGACGCTCATCGGCGTGCGGCCGACGAAACTGGTCCACCACCTCTTCGACCAGGGCTTCACAGCCGACCAGGCCGAAAAGGCCTTGCAGACGTCGTATTGCGTGGCGCCGGCCGTCGCCCGGGACCTGGTGGCCATGGCCAGGCTCCAACGGCCTTACGTCACCGACAGGGGCCGGAAAGTGGCCCTCTACGTAGGGATTCCCTATTGTCCCAGCCACTGCCTGTACTGCTCCTTCCCGTCGCGCCTCATCGGCAGGAAGGGGAGGCGGAACTCACGGCTTTTCGCGATGCCGTCCTGGCCGACCTCGACGACCTGGCCGACCTGTGCCGGACCTATGACTTGGAAGTCACGTCGCTCTACGTCGGCGGCGGTACGCCGACGTGCCTGCCCCTGCCGGTACTGGAAGCGATGATGACGCGGCTGGCCCGGAATTTCCCGGAAGCCTGCGAATGGACCGTCGAAGCGGGACGGCCCGATACGGCGACGCCGGACATGCTGGCCATGCTCCGCCAGGCCGGTGTCGATCGCATCAGCGTCAATCCCCAGACGTTGCAGCAGCATCTCCTCGATGCCCTGGGCCGGCGCCACCGGGTCGAAGATATTTACACCATGTATGAGAACTGCCGGAAACTGGGTTTTTCCGTCATCAACATGGACTTTATCGCCGGCCTTCCCGGGCAAACCGTGGCAGATATGCAGGAAAATATGGAAATTGTTTGCAAACTGCACCCGGAAAATGTTACAATTCATACGTTAGCATTAAAAAAACGGGCACCCTTATTCCATCATGAATTGCGGGCCGCCATTCCGCCAGCCGAAGAAACGGGCCATATGGTCCGCCTCTGTCAGTCCATCCTGACGGCCGGCGGCTATGTGCCGTACTACATGTACCGCCAGAAGTACATGGCAGCCAGCTTCGCCAACATTGGCTATGCCCTGCCGGGCAGCGTCAGTGCCTATAATATCGAGATGATGGAAGAACGGCAGTCCGTCCTGGCAGCCGGACCGGGCGGGGCGACGAAGTTCCTCTGCCGCGACGGCCACACCTTGGAAAAGGTGTACATGCTGAAAGACGTCGATGCATATGTGCAGGCGCTGGCCGAAAGAATAGCCCAGCGCCGCCGTTTGTGTGCTATCATATACGGAAAAGAGGATGTTTAAATGGCTATTACTGCACCGAGAGGCACGCAGGATTTTCTGCCGGAACAGACGGCAGAGTGGCAGCTGCTGGAAGCAAAGATCCGCCAGATCTGCTCGCTCTACGGCTTCGGCGAAATCCGCACGCCTATGTTTGAAAGTACTGAATTGTTTTTACGCGGCATCGGGGAAACGACAGACGTCGTCACCAAGGAAATGTATACCTTTGAAGACCGCGGCGGCCGCAGCATGACATTGCGCCCGGAAAATACGGCTTCTGTCGTCCGGGCCTTCCTGGAACACAAGCTCTACGGCGACCCGCAGGTCCACAAGTTCTACTACATGGGCCCCATGTTCCGTCATGACCGCCCCCAGGCTGGCCGTTACCGCCAGTTCACCCAGTTCGGCGTCGAAGAAATCGGCTCCAAGGACCCGGCTGTCGATGCGGAAATCATTGCCATGGCCTTCCAGCTCTTCCGGGAACTGGGCCTCAATGATCTGGTCCTGCACCTCAACTCCGTCGGCTGCCCGAAGTGCCGTCCCGTCTATCGCCAGAAGCTCCTCGATTTCTTTGCCGACAAACGGGACCAGCTCTGCGACGACTGCAACGAACGCCTGGAAAAGAACCCGCTCCGCGTCCTCGACTGCAAGGAAGACGGCGAAAAGATGATGCAGATGGGCGTACCTTTGATCACGGATAATCTCTGCGACGACTGCAAGGAACATTTCCACAAAGTCCAGGAATATCTGACGGCCATCGGTATTCCCTTTACCCTCGACCCGCGCCTGGTCCGCGGCCTCGATTATTATACCAATACGGCCTTTGAAATCATGTACGCTCCTTTGGGCGCACAGAGCACGGTCTGCGGTGGCGGCCGTTACGACGGCCTCATCGAAGAAGTCGGCGGTCCGTCGACACCGGGCATCGGCTTTGCCATCGGCATGGAACGGCTGCTCCTGACCTTGAAGGAACAGGGCCTCCTGCCGCCGGTCGAAAAGAAGCAGCCCGTCTTCATCGTCGCCCTCGGCGATGCGGCCAAGACCAGGGCCTTCGAACTGCAGCAGCAGCTCCGCGAAAAGGGCCTCTATGCTGAAATCGACCTCCTGGGCCGCAGCATGAAGGGCCAGATGAAATCGGCCAACAAGCTCAATGCCGATTACACGGTCATCATCGGCGAAAACGAATTAGCCGCCGGTGAAGCCCAGGTCCGCAATATGGCCAGCAAAGAACAAGTCAGCGTTCCCCTTGATGGGATTGTTGCATATATGGAAACACACAAGAAGGGATGATTTACGAATGGATACAATGGAAGGTTTACATCGCTCCCAATACTGCGCTGAAGTAAGTGAAGCGGACAACGGCAAAGAAGTCGTCTTGACTGGCTGGGTCGAACGCCGCCGCGACCACGGCGGACTGATTTTCATCGACCTCCGCGACCGTACGGGCATCGTACAGGTCGTCGCTTCGCCGGACTATGAAAAGGTTTCTTTCGATAAAGCTGAACAGGTACGTACGGAATACGTCCTGGCTGTACGCGGCATCGTCCGCATGCGCGATAAAGATACGATCAACCCCAAGATGAAGACCGGGACCATCGAAATCCGCTGCGAAGAACTGCGTATCCTCAATTCGTCCAAGACGCCGCCGTTCTATATTGAAGACAACATCGACGTCGACGAAAAGATCCGCCTCAAATACCGCTACCTCGACCTGCGCCGTCCGGAAATGCAGAAGAACCTCATCATGCGCCATAAAGTAAAACATGCCATGCGCACGTTCCTCAACGAACACGGCTTCATCGACATCGAAACGCCGGAACTCTGCAAGAGCACGCCGGAAGGCGCCCGTGACTACCTCGTACCGAGCCGTGTCAACGAAGGCAAATTCTACGCCCTGCCGCAGTCGCCGCAGATTTTCAAACAGCTGCTCATGATTTCCGGTATGGACCGTTACTACCAGATCGCCCGCTGCTTTCGCGATGAAGATTTGCGCGCCGACCGCCAGCCGGAATTCACCCAGCTCGACATGGAAATGTCCTTCATGGACCAGGAAGAAATCCTGACCCTCGTCGAACAGATGGTACATTACATCTTCAAAGAAACCCTGGGCCACGACGTCAAGCTCCCGATTCACCGCATGACCTGGGACTACGCTATGGAAAACTACGGCTCCGATAAGCCGGATCTGCGCTTCGACATGAAGTTCACGGACGTCACGGAACTCGTCAAGGACACGGACTTCAAAGTCTTCCGCAGCGTCATCGACAACGGCGGTCAGGTCAAAGCCATCAACGTCAAAGGCGACGCCGACATTCCCCGTCGTGAACTGGACGGCCTCGTCGAATACGTCAGCCACTACGGCGCCAAGGGCCTGGCTTGGATCGGTTTCCTCGAAGACGGCACGCTCAAATCGCAGATCAAGAAGTTCTTTGGCGAAGACAAGCTCCGTGAAATCGGTAAAGCCTGCGGTGCTGAAAAGGGCGACCTGGTCCTCATGATTGCCGACAAACCGAAAGTTGTCGCAGCCGCTCTCGGCGAACTGCGTAAAGAAATGGCCCGCCGCATGAACCTCATCGACGAAGACGAATTCGCCTTCACCTGGGTCGTCGACTTCCCCATGTTCGAATACAGCGAAGAAGAACACCGCTACGTCGCTATGCACCATCCGTTCACGGCCATGCGCGACGAAGACCTGGACAAACTGGAAACCGACCCGGCTCACGTCTATGCCAAGGCTTATGACCTGGTCCTCAACGGCATCGAACTCGGCGGCGGCTCCCTCCGTATCTACCAGCCTGACGTACAGCAGCGCGTCTTCAAGGCCATCGGCCTGACACCGGAAGAAGCAGAACAGAAATTCGGCTTCCTCCTCCGCGCCTTCGAATACGGTGCACCGCCCCACGGTGGCCTGGCCTTCGGCTTGGACCGCATGATCATGCTCATGCTCAAACGCAAGTCCATCCGCGACGTCATCGCTTTCCCGAAGACCCAGAACGCTATCGACCCCATGAGCGAAGCTCCGTCGACAGTCACCAAAAAACAGCTGCATGAACTCCATATCCAGGTAGAAGAAGACTTGGTAAGCAAATAGAGAGATGAAAAAAGCTTGTCGCATGTGCGACAAGCTTTTTTTTTCGTGGCGCGGTCCTATGGACCGCTTTCGTAGGGGCCGTCCCAAAGGGCGGCCCGCTTGTGGGAATCCCGTGAATGGCTTTCCCAAATGAACGCGATTGGTTTACGAACCACGAGCCGCTAGCAGACACATTGACAAACGTCAATGTGTCTGCTATACTCTAACCATAGATTGATAAACTTCGATATGAAAGGAGGCGCCGTGATGGAGGAAAGGGAAGCGGTTCGCGTATTCAAGGCTTTGGGTGATGAAAAGCGGCTGCGCATCTTGTTGCTCTTGCGGCAGGGGGAACGCTGTGCCTGCGTGCTCCTGGAACACTTGAACCTGTCCCAGCCGACGCTGTCCCACCACATGAAGATCCTCTGCGATGCCCAGCTGGTCACAGGCCGCAAGGAAGGGAAGTGGGTCTATTATTCCCTCAACCGCGCCCAGGCCCAGGTCCTGGAACAGGCCGTTCACGACTTATTCCAGCCCAGTGCCGTGTCGGCAGAGGACGAAGCCTGCCGCTGCCAGTGAGGCAGGCCCTTTTTTCAGCTTATACATTGATAAATGTAAATATATAAATTTCTATTTAGGAGGTCTTTCATCATGAAACATATGGAAATCTTTGAACAAGCAATGTGCTGCCCGACCGGTCTCTGCGGTCCGTCTATCGATCCGGAACTCTTGCGCGTATCGACGGTCCTGGACACGCTGAAACAGCACGGCATCGACGTCGGCCGCTATAACCTGACTAGTGCGCCCTTGAAATTCGTCCAGACCAAGGCCGTGACGGACTTTCTCCAGTACCACGGTCCTGAAGACCTGCCCCTCATCCTCGTCGACGGCGCCGTCCAGTTTGCCGGCCGCTATCCGACGAATGATGAATTTGCCAGCCTCATCGGCTTCGACCCGGCCATCCTCGAAGCCGCTCAGGCCGCTGGGGACAGCTGCTGCTGCGGCGACAGCGCCGAAGAAACAGCTTCCTGCTGCTGCGGTGACACGCCGGCGGAACCGGAAAGCCCGTCGTGCTGTTGCGGAGGTGACTGTAAATGATCCTCTACGATCCCTTTCACGTCGTCCAGACGAAATACCTCTTCCTGACCGGCAAGGGCGGCGTCGGCAAGACGTCCGTCGCCTGTGCCACGGCCGTCGCCCTGGCCGATGCCGGTAAGAAGGTCCTGCTCATCAGTACCGACCCGGCGTCGAATCTGCAAGACGTCTTTTCCATGGAACTGACCAATAAGGCCACGCCCATCGCCGCCGTGCCCAACTTGGCCGTAGCCAACCTCGACCCGGTCCAGGCCGCGGCCGAATATCGGGAAAGCGTCATCGGGCCCTATCGCGGCCTCCTGCCGGAAGCGGCCCTGCGCAACATGGAAGAACAGCTGTCCGGCTCGTGTACCGTAGAAATCGCCGCCTTCAACGAGTTCACCAATTTCCTCACCGATGAAGCCGTTGCCTGTGGCTACGACCACATCATCTTCGATACGGCGCCGACAGGCCACACCCTGCGCATGCTGCAGCTGCCGTCGGCGTGGAGCCAGTTCATCCAGAAGAGCAAACACGGCGCGTCCTGCCTGGGCCAGCTGTCGGGCCTGGAATCGCGGAAAGAACTGTATAAACAGGCCGTCCAGACCCTGGCCGACGGGGAAAAGACGACGATGCTCCTCGTCGCCCGTCCCGATGCCCTGCCCCTGAAAGAAGCGGCCCGGGCGTCGAAGGAACTGGCCGCCCTGGGCATTGCCAACCAGCAGCTCATCGTCAACGGCCTGTTGGCCTCGTGGGATGACGATGCGACCAAGACGTTATACGAAAAACAGCAGGCCGCCCTGAAGGCCATGCCCGAAGCCATCGCCGATTTGCCGCGCTTCCAGATTCCCTTGCGGACGTACAACATCACCGGCCTGGACCACGTCCGGGCCCTGCTCAAAGGGGAAGTGAAGGAAGCGGCGACGGAACTGACGCTGGAACGGGTCCAGCCCCTGCAGGCCGTCATCGACGACCTGGAAGCCCATCAGCGCAAGGTCATCTTCACCATGGGCAAGGGCGGCGTCGGCAAGACGACCGTCGCTGCCGCCATCGCCCTGGGCCTGGCCCGCCGCGGCCATCGCGTCCACTTGACGACGACCGACCCGGCCGCTCACTTGCAGTACGTCGTCAGCCAGACGGACAACCTGACCCTGAGCCATATCGACCAAGGGGAAGAGCTGAAGAAATACCAGGATGAAGTCCTGAGCCAGGCCAAAGCCAACGGCCTGGGCCCGTCGGACCTGGCCTATATCGAAGAAGACCTGCGCTCGCCGTGCACCCAGGAAATTGCCGTCTTCCATGCCTTTGCCGACATCGTCGAAGCGGCCGACGACCAGATCGTCGTCATCGACACGGCGCCGACAGGCCACACGCTGCTGCTCCTGGAATCGACGGAAAGCTACGACCGGGAAATCCGCCGGACCCACGGTTCGACGCCGCCGTCAGTACAGCACCTGCTGCCGCGCCTGAAAGGGGACGAAACAGAAGTCGTCATCGTCACCCTGCCCGAAGCGACGCCGGTCTATGAAGCCCTGCGCCTGGAAGCGGACCTGAAGCGGACGAAACTGCGCTCGAAATGGTGGGTCATCAACAAATCCTTCTATCAGGCCCGGACGACGAGCCCCCTGCTAAAAGCCAAGGCCTCTCACGAAATCGCCTGGATCAACAAAGTCGACGACCACACCCAGGGCCACACGGCCCTCATCGCCTGGCGCCCCGACGAAGTCCGCGGGGAAGTCCTGGGAAAATTATAGTCTGTAGTTGAGCGTTTGTAGTTTGTAGTAAAAGGGCTTGTCATCGTGTAGCAAGCCCTTTTTCAGATATTAAACATTCATATATTTCAATTTATCTATTTATAGGAGGCGCGTTATCATGGAACATGAATCACACGCAGGCATCAGTTTTTTTCAGCGATATCTGACCCTTTGGGTCTTGTTATGCATGGTCGTCGGCGTAGCCATCGGTTATGCCCTTCCGGCTGTGCCAGCCTTTTTAGATACCTTACAGGTCATGGGGATTTCTATTCCCATTGCCATTTTGATTTGGCTCATGATTTATCCGATGATGATGAAAGTCGACTTTCAGAGCATCAAAGCCGTAGGACGCCAGCCTAAAGGCTTGTTCGTCACTTGGATTGCCAACTGGCTCATCAAGCCTTTTACCATGTATGCTATTGCCTGGTTCTTCCTTTTCGTCCTCTTTGGTTCGTGGATCCCTGCGGACCTGGGCCGGCAATACTTGGCTGGCGCCGTATTGCTCGGTGCGGCTCCCTGTACGGCCATGGTTTTCGTCTGGAGTACACTGGTCAAAGGGAATCCGGCCTATACCGTCGTCCAAGTCGCGACGAATGATTTAATCATTCTCATCGCTTTCGTACCTATCGTCAAGTTCCTTTTAGGAGTTTCACAAGTTGCGGTTCCTTATAGTGTCCTCTTTGTCAGTATCTTCCTGTTCGTCGTCATTCCTCTGGCAGGCGGTATCCTGACCCGGATGACTGTCGTCAAACGAAAAGGTCTCGATTATTTTGAACAGCACTTTGTACACAAATTCGATTCGGCAACGACGTGGGGACTGTTGCTGACGCTGGTCATCATTTTCAGCTCCCAAGCCCAGGTCATCTTATCGAATCCACTCCACATCGTCCTCATCGCCATTCCCCTTACCTTGCAGACCTTCTTTATCTTCTTCCTTGCCTATGGAGCCTGCCGGCTGCTGAAACTGCCCTTCGACATTGCCGCACCGGCCGGGTTCATCGGCGCTTCTAACTTCTTTGAATTGGCCGTTGCCGTAGCCATTGCGCTCTTTGGCGTCACCAGCCCGGCAGCCTTGGCGACGACCGTCGGTGTCCTGACCGAAGTCCCGATTATGCTGACCCTGGTCCGCATTGCCTTAGCAACTAAAAACTAGCTACGCTAGTCCCTGGAATTGTAGGGGCTTGCTGCAGCAAGCCCGCTCCAGAATATGTGTGCTTTCCCAATCAGTTTTCTGGAGAAATCGTCCCCATATCCAACGGGCGCCCCCTCTACTGCGGTCCGTTTCAGCAACCGTCCTGCCATTCCTTACAGTCATGACCTGACGGGCTGAAAAGGCACGTGGTCGCCCCTACAAATAAAACCCCATCCGCTAACCACGAACCACGAGCCACTAAAAAGCGGCTGTCTTCAAAGGACAGCCGCTTTTTCCTACTTCCCTTCGTAATAATACCGCGTCCACATGACGACTTCCGACAGGGACGGGTGAGGGGTCATGGTTTCGCTGAAGGTGTAGACCGATTTGGGATTGAGGGTCCGCGTCAGCGGTTTGGCCCGCAGGGCCTGGACCGTCGGCGACGCGATGTCTTCGTGGATGGGATGGACGACGTGGGTGCCGCTCATGAGGTTATTGATGAAAGGCTGGATGAGGATGGATGCTTCGGGGCCGACGATGTGGGCGCCGAGGATGAATTTCGTCTTCTTGTCGATGACCAGTTTGACGAAGCCGTCGTCTTCATCGCCCGGTTCGTAGCCCATGGCGTAGCCCTTGGCCGACGATGAATAGTGGTTGATGGCCGTTTCGACGTCATAGCCTTTCTTCACGGCCTGGTCTTCCGTCAGGCCGACGTGAGCCGCTTCGGGATAGGTGTAGGTGACGGCCGGCACGGCATCGTAATCGGCCCAGCGCCACGTTTCCGGTTCGTTTCCGGAAAAGAGGTTGTGTGCCAGGATTTCCGCTTCGTAATTGGCCTTGTGGCGGAAGGGGGCCAGGCCGTTGACGTCGCCCAGGGCCCAGATATTTTCAGCCGTCGTTTCCAGGAATTCGTTCGTTTCGATGTAGCCGCGCTTGTCCAGGCGGACGTCGGTGTTTTCCAGGTGCAGCAGTTCCGTCATGGGCCGGATGCCCGGAGCGACCAGGATTTCTTCGGCAGCTACTTCGCCTTCTTCGCCTGTCGTGCGGTCGCGGAAGGACAGGACCTTCAGGCCATCGTGCTGGCTGACGGAAACCGTGTCTTTATTGAGGCGGATGTCCATGCCGTAGCGCTGGAACTGCTTGAGGATGAATGCCGATACGGCCGGATCTTCCTTGGGCAGGAGGCGGACATTGTGCTGGACCATCGTGACCTGGGTGCCGGCGGCGTCGAAGACGTGGGCGAATTCACAGCCGATAGGGCCGCCGCCGATGATGATCAGGCTCTGGTAGGGCTTTTTCGGATACGACGGGCCAAAGAACGATTCCGACGTCAAATAGCCCGCTTCTTCCAGGCCCGGCAGGGAGGGGATATTGGTCCGGCCGCCAGTGGCGACGAAAACCTTATCGCCCGTCAAAGTGACGCTGCTGCCGTCATTCAGGGCGATGGCGACGGTGTGGTTGTCGACGAAAGACGCCGTGCCGTTAAAGGTGTCGACATTGGGGAACTGGTCGTAATAACTTTGAATAGCCGGACTTTCATCGACCTTTTCCCACAGTCGCTTGGACAAGATATCCCAATCCAGGCGGACGTTGTCGGCAAAGACGCCGATACGGCTCCCTTCGCGGATTTCGCGGATGCGGTTGGCTGTCGTGACCATGACCTTCGTCGGGATACAGCCGCGGTTCAGACAAGTCCCGCCGAACCGGCCGCGTTCAATGACAGCCACCTGCAAGCCCTGGGCCAGGGCCGCATCGGTCACAATATTGGCTGCCCCCGTACCGATGACAATGACATCATATTTCTTCATAAATAGCGCTCCTTTATTTCTAACAAAATATTAAATACAACCTTTTTAGTATAGTATAAGCGAAAGCGGCCTTTTTGACAAGGCCATATGAGCAGCTGGCTGCTAGCCGCTGGCCACGAACCACGGAATTCCCACAAGCGGGCCGCCTTTACAGGACGGCCCCTACGAGCCACAAGCCACGAACCACGAAAATCCCCTTTACACAACCGCCCGGGTATAGTATAATAGCTATGTCGTACGGGTGCTCGGTGTCTCGATGACTCCGACGATCACTTAGCACTTTGCGAATAGATTCAATTTTTTTACACATGGAGGAAAGATACAATGTTAAGCGTAGAAGAAAAAAAAGCAATCGTAGCTAAATTTGGTGCCAATGAAAACGATACGGGTTCTCCGGAAGTACAGATTGCGCTCCTCACGAGCCGCATCATCTATTTGACGGAACATCTCCGTAGCCATAAAAAAGACCATGCATCCCGCCGCGGCCTGTTGAAACTCGTCGGCCAGCGCCGTAACTTGCTCGGTTACTTGCAGAAACACGATCTCAATCGTTATCGTGCAATTCTCGAAAAATTGAACTTGCGTAAATAATCTCGCATACTGTGAGGCTGATGCTGATGTGACTGCATCAGCCTCTTTTTTCAGGACACAGGGTGGTAGGTTGTAGCCTGGGCATATCGCCGATGTTCCCGGACTAGTGCCTATCACCTGTGAATTCAAGGAGGTAACAATGGAAGAACCGAAATTCCAAATGGATTTCGCCGGCCGCCCGCTGGTGATTGAAGTCGGCAAACTGGCTAAACAGGCCAGCGGTGCCGCATTGGTCCGTTATGGCGACACGGCCGTTTTCGTCACGGCTACGGGCTCGAAGGAAGCGCGTGAAGACGCTGACTTTTTCCCGCTCACTGTCGATTACGAAGAAAAGATGTACTCCGTCGGCAAGATTCCCGGCGGCTTCATCAAACGCGAAGGCAAACCGCCTGAATCGGCAACCCTTTTTGCCCGCCTCATCGACCGTCCGATCCGCCCGCTCTTCCCGAAGACATACCGTCATGACGTCCACGTCGTGGCTTATGATTTCTGCGTAGACCATGACAACGCTCCGGAAATCGCCGCTATGATCGGCGCATCCGTATCGCTGTGCATGTCCCATATCCCCTTTGCCGGCCCGATTGCCGGTGTCCGCGTCGGCCGCGTCGATGGCCAGTTCATCATCAACCCGACCGTCGCCCAGAGTGAACAGAGCGACATGGATATCGTCGTTGCCGGTACAAAAGACGCCATCCTCATGGTTGAAGGCGGCGCTCACGAAGTCCCGGAAGAACAGGTCCTGGACGCCATCATGTTCGCCCATGAAGAAATCAAGAAAGTCGTCGAATTCCAGCTCAGCTTCCTCGACAAGATTTCCGTACCGAAACAGGAATTCGTCGAAAAAGAACCGCCGGCAGATATCGTCGAAGCTGTCCACGCTTATGGCGAAGAAGCCATGAAGACGGCTATCTTCACGGCTGACAAAGTCGAACGCGAAGAAAAGATGGACGCTGTCGAAGCCGACATTTATGAACACTTTGCCGACATCTATCCGGACAACGCCGATGATGTCGCTGAAGTCACGCAGAAGATGATCAAGGAAATCGTCCGCCACATGATCGCCGTCGACAAGATCCGTCCTGACGGCCGCCGTGTCAACGAAGTCCGTCCGGTCAGCTGCGAAGTCGGCCTCTTTGCCCGCACTCACGGCACAGGCCTGTTCACCCGCGGCCAGACGCAGATCATGAGCTTCTGCACCCTGGCTCCGCTGTCGGAATGCCAGCACATCGACGGCGTCGGCCTGGAAACAGACCGCCGCTACATGCACTACTACAATTTCCCGTCCTTCTGCGTCGGCGAAACGAAATCGTCCCGCGGTCCCGGCCGTCGTGAAATCGGCCACGGTAAACTGGCAGAACGCGCATTGACCCAGGTCATGCCCAGTGAAGAAGAATTCCCGTACGCCATCCGCGTCGTATCGGAAGTCCTCGAATCGAACGGCTCCAGCTCCATGGGCAGCGTTTGCGGCAGCACCCTGGCCCTGATGGATGCCGGCGTGCCCATCAAAGCGCCCGTTGCCGGTGTCGCTATGGGCCTGGTCACCAAAGGCGATGACTTCACTATCCTGACCGATATCCAGGGCATGGAAGACGCCTTGGGCGACATGGACTTCAAAGTCGCCGGTACCATGAAAGGGGTCACGGCGATCCAGATGGATATCAAGATCAAAGGCCTCAGCCGTGAAATCCTGGCCCAGGCTCTGAAACAGGCCCACGAAGGCCGTATGCACATCATGGGCAAGATGATGCAGGTCATCAGTGAACCGCGAAAGGAGCTCTCTCCCTACGCTCCGCGCATCATCTCCATGCACATCAAGCCGGATAAGATCCGCGACGTCATCGGGCCGGGCGGCAAGATGATCAAGCAGATCACCGAAAAAACAGGCGCCAAGATCGACATCGACAATTCGGGCCTGGTATACATCGCTGCCGTTGACGGCGAAAGCGGCCAGAAGGCCAAAGAATGGATCGAAAAACTGACCGAAGACGTCGAAGTCGGCAAGACCTACGTCGGCAAAGTCACGCGCATCATGAACTTCGGCGCTTTCGTCGAAGTCCTGCCGGGCAAAGAAGGCCTGGTCCATATTTCCCAGCTGGCTAAAGAACGGGTTGAAAAAGTCGAAGACGTCGTCCACGTCGGCGATGGAATCATGGTCAAATGCGTCGAAATCGACAGCCAGGGCCGTGTCAACCTGTCCCGCAAAGCCCTCCTGGGCGGCGGCGACGAAGGCCCGTCCCATCGCAGCCGGGGTCCCCGCGGCGGTCACAACCACGACCGTCAGAAACGGTAGGGCTTATGGCAGGCAGAGGATTTGAAATCATCACGGCCTATGAAGGCTGTGGCATCCATCTTCCCGTCCGCAAGACGGCCAAGAGTGCCGGCTATGACTTGGAAGCCGCAGAAACGACGGTCCTGGCACCGCATGCCGTCACCGTCGTCCCGACTGGGCTGAAGGCTTCATGGAAGACGATGAATACCTTTCCATCTTCATCCGCTCCAGCTTGGCCTTCAAGAAGGGCCTCATGCTGGCCAACAGCACGGGCATCGTCGACAGCGATTACTACAACAATGCCGACAATGAAGGGCATATCATGATTGCCTATTACAATACCAATGATCAGGCCTATACCCTGGAAAAGGGCGAACGCATCGGTCAGGGTATCTTCATGAAGTACCTGACCGTCAACGACGACGCTGCCAGTGGTATCCGCACTGGCGGCATCGGCAGCACGGGAAAGTAAAAAAGTGAAAATGAGATAATATACCTATCTGGAGGGTTTTGCCTCCCTGATAGGGGAGGTGGCCCAACGGGCCGGAAGGGTTGCACTGAAAAAACAACTTCTCAGCCAGCCTGCGGCTGCCAGCTCCCCTATTAGGGGAGCCTTTTTTTTGAAAGGATGATGAATCAAGTGAGTATCAGCAAAGAAACACTCGTTTCTCGTAAAGAAATCATGAAGGGCCGGGTCCTGCACGTCACGGTCGATACGGTTTCCATCGACGACGGCCAGGGCGGCGAAAAGAAGACGGCCACGCGCGAAGCGGTCTGGCATTTCGGCGCCTGCGCCATCCTGCCGCTGACCAATGACGGCAAGATCATCCTCGTCCGCCAGTATCGCTATGCTGCCGCCCAGGTCATGCTGGAAGTGCCGGCCGGCAAAATCGAACACGACGGCGAATCGCCCGATTACTGCGCCGCCCGGGAACTGGAAGAAGAAGCAGGCGTCACGGCTTCGGAAATCCTGCCCCTAGGTTATACCTATACGTCGCCGGGATTCTGCAGTGAACGGATTTACCTCTATCTGGCCCGGGGCCTCCAGAAAGGGAAGCAGCACCTCGACGACGACGAATTCATGAACGTCGAATACTACACGCCCAAGGAAATGGAAGACCTCATCGATAAGAACGAAATCACCGATGCCAAGACTATCGCAGCTTTTGAAAAAGCCCGCAAATATCTGCCGGGATTATAAGGAGGGAACCCTATGAAATTCAATCGCATCATCGTCATCGTCACGGACAGCGTCGGCGCCGGCGATGCACCGGATGCCGAAAAATTCGGCGACAAAGGAGCCGACACGTATGGTCACATCGACGCCAATGTACCCTTGAAGGTGCCTAATCTGCGCCGCCTGGGTCTGGGCCGCGTCGCCCATATCCATGCGGAACCGGCCGATGTCGTCGGCTCGTATGGCCTCATGCAGGAAATCTCGGCCGGCAAGGATACGACCAGCGGCCATTGGGAATTCATGGGCAACCCCGTGGAAAATCCCTTCCCGACCTTCCCCGATGCCTTCCCGCCGGACCTGTTGAAAGCCTTTACGGAAAAGACGGGCTACGGCTACATCGGCAATGAAATCGCGTCGGGCACGGAAATCATCGAACGCCTGGGGCCGGAACATTTCCGCACGGGCCTGCCCATCGTCTACACGTCGGCGGACAGCGTCTTCCAGATTGCCGCCCACAACGACGTCATCCCCCTGGAAGAATTATACCGCATCTGCGACATTACGCGCCGCGAAGTCTGCGTCGGCCCTTATGAAGTAGGGCGCATCATCGCCCGGCCGTTCATCGGGACCCAGGGCCATTTCGTCCGCACTGGCGACCGCCGTGATTACAGCCGTCTGCCCAAGCGGAAAATGGTCTTCTCCTATTTGTCCGAAGCGGGTTATGCCGTCGTCGGTGTCGGCAAAATCGGCGACATCTACGCCCACATCGGCCTGACCGAATCGTACCACACGGCCAACAACCACGAAGACATGGAAGCCCTGCGGACCCAGCTGGCAGCTCATCGCCAGGATAAGGGCCTGCTCATGGCCAACTTCGTCGACTTCGACAGCATGTACGGCCACCGCCGCAACGTCCAGGGCTATGCCGACTGCCTGGAAGCCTTCGACCAGGAACTGGGCCAGCTCCTGACGGAAATCCACGACGACGAACTGCTGGTCATCACGTCGGACCACGGCAACGACCCGACCTGGCACGGCACGGACCATACGCGCGAACGGGTACCGCTCCTGCTCTACAGCCCGGCCCTGAAGGAATCGGTCGACTTAGGGCTCCGCCAGACCTATGCCGACCTGGGCATGAGCATCATGGATAATTTCGGCCTGACAGGCCTTGAATTCGGTACCAGCTTTTTATCGGAACTGAGGTGATCCTATGTGGCCCATCGACTGCATCGAACACAAACGGGACGGCAAGGTCCTGACGAAAGAAGAAATCTCGCGCTTCATCACTGACTATACGGCAGGGCGCGTCGCCGACTACCAGGCGGCGGCCTGGCTCATGGCCGTCTATTTCCAGGGCATGACTTATGAAGAAACGAAGGAACTGACCCTGGCGATGGCCCATTCCGGCGATATGGTCGACTTGTCGTCCATTCCGGGCATCAAAGTCGACAAACACAGCACCGGCGGCATTGCCGATACGACGACGCTCATCGTCGCGCCCTTAGTGGCGGCAGCCGGCGTCCCCGTCGCCAAGATGAGCGGCCGCGGCCTGGGATTCACAGGCGGCACGGCAGATAAACTGGAATCCATCCCCGGCTTCCACGTCGTCCTGCCGGAAGAACAGTTCCTGGAACAAGTGCGCCGCATCGGCCTGTCCCTTATCACCCAGTCCGGCGAAATCGCACCGGCTGATAAGCTGCTCTACGCCCTGCGCGACGCGACGGCGACGGTAGAGAGCATCCCTCTCATCGCCAGCTCCATCATGAGCAAGAAAATCGCCTCTGGTGCCGATGCCATCGTCCTCGACGTCAAATACGGCGACGGCGCCTTCATGAAGACCCAAGAACGGGCGCGGGAACTGGCCCGGACCATGGTCGGCATCGGCAACCTCGCCGGCCGGCCGACACGGGCCGTCGTCACGTCCATGGAAGCGCCTCTGGGCACGGCTATCGGCAACTGCCTGGAAGTCGATGAAGCCGTCGAAGCCCTGTCGGGCAAAGGCGGCCGGCGGCTCATGGAAGTCGTCGAAGCCATCGGCGCCCAGATGCTCATCGTCGGCGGCAAGGCCCAGGACGAAAGGCAGGGGAGAGCCATGATCCGCGACCTTGTCGCTTCCGGCAAGGGCCTGGCTAAGTTCCGGGAATTCGTCAAGGCCCAGGGCGGCAGTACGTCGTGGATCGGCAAGCGGCCCCTCACCAAGGCGCCCCAGGTCTTTACGGCCGTCTGCACCGATGAAGGCTGCATCACCCGCATCGACGGCCGGGCCCTCGGCGAAATCGCCATGGCTATGGGCGCCGGCCGGGCCCGCAAGGAAGATGCCATCGATCCCATGGTCGGCATCCGCCTGTTCAAAGAGCTCTATGACCCGGTCCGTCCCGGCGAAGCCCTGTTCACCTTATATGGCAAGGAAGGCGCCGATATGATGGCCCTGGCCCGGCAGGTCGCCGACCACATCATCGTCACAGCCGAACAGGCTCCCGTCCAGGAACCGGTCATCAGCGAAATCATCGTCTAAATAGAAAGGAATCCCATGAAAGAAACACGGCAAATCCCCGTCCAGAAGGGGAAAACCTATGATATATCCATCGTCCGCCTGGGCAGCAGCGGCGAAGGCGTCGGACGCCATGAAGGCTTTACGGTCTTCGTGCCCTTCGCCCTGCCCAGTGAAACCGTGCGGGCCCGCATTACCCTGGTCAAGAAGACTTACGCCACGGCTTCCCTGGTCGAAGTCCTGAAGCCCTCGCCGGACCGGATTCAGCCCCAGTGTCCCGTCTACGACCGCTGCGGCGGCTGCCAGCTCCAGCACCTGAGCTATGAAGGGGAATTGAAGGAAAAGCGCCAGCAGGTCCGGGATGCGCTGGAACGCATCGGTCATCTGCAGGGCCTCGACGTCCTGCCGACCTGGGTGCCATACGCCCTGGCATTACCGCAATAAGATGCAGTTCCCCGTCGCTGCTGCCGGCAAGAGCAAAGTCGCTATCGGCTGTTTCGCTGCGGCTACGCACGAAGTCATCGACGTGACGGACTGCGCCATCCAGAAAGAAGGGAACAACGCCATCGTCGCCGTCGTCCGCCAGTGGATGAAGGACTTCAAGATCCCTGCCTATGACGAAGACGCCCGGACGGGCATCGTCCGCCACATCATGGGCCGCGTCGGCGTCCATACGGGTGAAATCATGGTCTGCCTGGTCACGGCCTGCGACATGGTGCCGCACATGAAAGACCTGGTCCAGCGCCTGCGCCGGGACATACCGGGCCTGACCAGCGTCGTCCAGAACGTCAACAAGCGCCACACCAACGTCATCTTGGGACCCAAGACCAAGACCGTCTACGGCAAAGGGACCATCCACGACTCCATCGGACCCCTGACCTTCCACATTTCCGCCCAGTCCTTCTTCCAGGTCAACAGCGAACAGGCCCAGCGCCTCTATGAAACGGCCCTCGACTTTGCCGACCTCAAAGGCGGCGAAACCGTGGCCGACGTCTACTGCGGCACCGGGACCATCACCCTGTTCCTGGCCCAGAAAGCCAAGCAGGTCTACGGCATCGAAATCGTCGCCCCGGCCATCCGCGACGCCGTCCGCAACGCCAAAGACAACCGCGTCGGCAACGCCCAGTTCATCTTAGGCGACGCCATCTACAAACTGCCGGAACTCATCAAAAACGGCGTCCGTCCCGACGTCATCGTCCTCGACCCGCCCCGGGCCGGCTGCGGCGAACCGGTCCTCAAAGCCATCGCCCAGAGCAAACCCAAACGCGTCGTCTACGTCTCCTGCAACCCGGCCACCCTGGCCCGCGACCTGGCCCACCTCGACCAGCACGGCTACCACACCACCAAAGTACAGCCCGTGGACATGTTCCCGCGGACCCATCACGTCGAGTCCGTGGCCTTGTTGACCAGAGCTCACTAATTGAATCGGGATTACCTAAACAGGACCTGCGCACATAACTGTGCACAGGTCCTGTTTCTGTATGCAAAAAATTATAGCTGAGACGAAAGATAAACAGAAACAAAACAATCAACTAACCCCGATTGGGGTTGCGTAGGGGCTGTCCCAAGCCTTTTTGGCCCGTTGCGAGATTTCATCAAAGCCCATTCTGGCATCGTCATAAACTTTGGCTATTCACAGGATTCTCAGCGGGACGCCTTGTTCAGGACGTCCCCTACGAAATCGCATACAGGCGATGAGAGAGTTACTAATTTTCAAATCCGATTTTGTATAGAGTGTACAAGATGAATAAAATGGCCTGAACCCGCTTTTTTTGTTATAATAAAGGTATTATGCAGAAGGGAAGGGCTAGTGTATGGAATTAGAAGAATGTCGTCGGGAAATCGACGTATTGGACCGGGATTTGACGAAAATACTGGAACGGCGCATGCAGGTCGTCGCTGAAGTCGCCGCCTATAAGAAGGAGCATCATATGGAAATCTATGACCCCCGCCGGGAACGGCAGGTCCTGGATAAGATCGCCAATCTGACCGTCCAGAAGGAATTGTCGCCGTATCTGCGGCGTATTTATCAGTGCATCATGGATGAGAGCAAGAAATACGAACGGGAGCATATGGGGCTGTGAAGATGGAACAAATCGTAGTACGAGGCATTGCGGAACGCCTCTTATTTGAAGCGCCCGATTCGGATTACCGCGTCTTCCGCCTGCACGATGAAGACGATGATGCGACATATACCGTCACCGGCCACGGGACGAAACCCCTCGTCGGCGACCGCCTGGAAGTGAAGGGCCACTGGGTCCAGCATAAGCGCTATGGCCGCCAGTTCGCCGCTGACGGCTGGAGCCGCATCATCCCCGAATCGGTCGACGGCATCGAACGCTTCCTGGGCAGCGGCGCCGTCAAGGGCATGGGACCGGCCCTGGCCCACCGCGTCGTCGCAGCCTTTGGCAAGGATACCATGGCCGTACTGGAAAAAGACCCGCAGCGGCTCCTGGAAGTCGAAGGCATCGGCCCTAAGAAGCTGGCTGTCATTACGGAATCCTTCTATGAAGAAAAACAGGTCAACGACATCGCCTATGACCTGGAACAGCACGGCGTCGCCGGCCGTTATGCCAGCCGGCTCTTGCAGAAATACGGCGACGACGTCCACTACGTCCTGACGGAAGAACCGTACCGCATGATCGCTGAAATCGACGGCATCGGCTTCAAGACGGCCGACCAGATTGCCCTGGCCTACGGCATGGACCGGCAGGACCCGCAGCGCCTCAGCGCCGGCCTGACCTATGTCCTGCGGACGATGACCCAGAATGGCCACGTCTGTATCCCAGATACGGAACTGGTCCGGCGGGCGGCTTTCATCCTCCAGGCTGATGCCCTGGGGCTGCACGACATCCTCCGGGAAGCCATCGAAGTGGGCCAGCTCTGTACGGCCGATTTTGAAGGGACTTTGTACGTCTACACGCCGGAAGCCTATGAAGAAGAGGAATATATTGCCGGGCGCATCGGCGAAATGGGGAATATGAAGCCCCTGCCCATGAAGACTCACGTCCAGCTCTTCCTCGACCGCTGGCAGGATGCGCGCCATTTCGAGCTGGCCGACAAGCAGCGCGAAGCCGTAGAGAAATCCCTGCAGTCCGGCATGACCGTCATCACCGGCGGCCCTGGGACGGGCAAGACGACTGTCGTCCAGACCATCATCCGCCTGGCCGAACAGGAAGGCCTGCGCATCCTGCTTTGTGCACCGACGGGACGGGCGGCCAAGCGCCTGGCCGAAACGACGCAGCGCAAGGCCAAGACCATCCACCGCCTGCTCGTTCCCGACGGCCACGTCGGGGCCATGCAGGTCTTTGAATACAACGAAACGAAGATGCTGCCGGCCGACCTGGTCATCGTCGATGAAGTATCCATGCTCGACATGGAAATGATGTACCATCTCCTCAGCGCTCTGAAGCCGCAGTGCCGCTGCATCCTCGTCGGCGACGCCGACCAGCTGCCGTCGGTCGGGGCCGGCGCCGTCCTGCACGATATCATCGCGTCCGGTCAGGTCCCGGTCGTCCGCCTGGATACGATTTTTCGTCAGAAAGAAGGGGGCCGCATCGTCACAAATGCCCATCTCATCAACAGCGGCCGCCTGCCCGTCGTCAATGAAGACACGGAATTCCGCTTTGTCGAAATCGACAACGAAGCCGACGGCGCCGAAAAGATAAGCGCCCTCTATAACAGCGAATTATTGGAAACGGGCGATAAATTCGCCGTCCAGGTCTTGTCGCCGATGTATAAGAACCCCTGTGGCGTAGATAACCTCAATCAGCTCATCCAGGAACGGTTCAACCCGCCGGCCGAAGGGAAGGCCGAACTGAAAGGGAAGAACGTCGTCTTCCGCGTCGGCGATAAGGTCATGCAGAAGCACAACGACTATGAAAAAGGCGTCTTCAACGGCGATATGGGTGAAATCTTTGCCATCCAGAAGGACATGGTCTATGTCCGCTATCCCGAACAGGATGTCAAATACGAAGGCCAGGAAGTCGATGAAATCACCCTGGCCTATGCCATTACCGTCCACAAGAGCCAGGGCAGTGAATACCACACGGTCATCATGGTCCTGGTCAACAGCCACGCCATCATGCTCCAGCGCAACCTCTTCTATACGGCTGTCACTCGGGCCAAGCGCAAAGTCATCCTCGTCGGCACCAAGCGGGCCGTCCAGACAGCCGTCCAGAACCAGCGCACGAGCCGCCGCTTCACACTGCTCATCCCACGCCTGCAAGGAGAACTCATCGTCTAGGGAGGGAAGACCATGTCCCTGATCACGCAGCTTTTCAACCTCTTATATCCGCCGCGCTGTCCGTCCTGCGGTGCCATGGTAGCCCATGATGGCGACTGGTGCCCGGCCTGTCTGGCTGCCATCTGGCATCCCCGGCGCATCAACAAGACGCCGGCTGTGAGGCACCTCAGCGCCTGTTACTGCCTGGCCGATTACCGCGGTGCCATGCGCCATGTCCTGCACGACATCAAATATAACGGCAAGCCAGGGAAGTGCCGGGCCTGCCGGATCCTGCTCGACTGCTTCCCCTGGCCGGAACGGTTCGCCCGCATCGACGTCGTCGTCCCCGTGCCGCTGGCACCGGAAAAATTACAGCGCCGCGGCTTCAACCAGGCCGAAGCCCTCTTTCGCGACTGGGCCTCGGCCCGCTGGACCTGGTGCGACGCCTTGCAGCGCCTGCGGCCGACGAAAGTCCAATGGCAGCTCCGGCGGGACGAGCGGACCGAGAACGTCCACGATGCCTTTGCCGTCAAAGAAACCATCGACGTCGATAAAAAACACATCCTCCTCGTCGACGACATCTTCACGACTGGTGCGACCTTAGAAGCCTGCGCTCATGCCTTGAAACAAAAAGGCGCCGCCAGCGTGACGGGCCTCGTCATCGCCAGCGGTGCACCATAAAATAAACGCAGTTCGCAGGCGGCCGGCGTTCTTCAATTCGATGAACGATGAACGACCTACGATGAACGTAAAAAGCGCTGTCTTCATGCAACAGCGCTTTTTGATTACAATGTGTTATTAACCTAATGTTTCAATAAAAGCTTTGACCACTTCCGGATCAAAGAGCAGGCCCGACGCGCTGAAGAGTTCGCGGACGGCCTGTTTTTTGGTTTTCGCCCAGAATTCTGCCGACGGGTTGATGATCATGTCGTAGTAATCGGCGACGGCGATGATGCGCGCCCCCAAGGGAATATTGGCGCCGCGCAGGTGTTTGGGAAAGCCCGAGCCGTCCCAGTGTTCGTGGTGATAGCGGATGTAAGGCACGATGTCCTGGCAGCAGGGGATGTTTTCCAGCATGTTGCCGCCGGCTGCGGCGTGGCGCTTGTACTGCGCCTTTTCCGAGCGGTTGAGATAGGGCATCTTGGCCAGCAGGGTATTGGACACGAAGAGCAGGCCCACGTCATGGAGGAGTGCTGCGTATTTCACTTGTTCGATTTCACTCTTGGGCAGCGTCAGTTTGGCGGCGACGCTGACGCTGTAGTTAGCGACCTGCAGGGAATGCATATATAAGCGCTGACTCTTCAACTGTATGAAATTGAGCAATTCCGCTGTAATGGCGTCGAGGGACGTCATTTCTTCCCGGGCAATGCCCGCAGCCTGTTTTAACGATACCATATACATGACCAACAAACCCTTTCATCTGCAAACGTGTTACTTGTTCGTCGTCCGATGTGCCCGACGTACCTTCTGCGGATGGCGGAGGATGTTGAACATCTTCACACTCGTCTTCTTGATGCGTGCACCGGTGTTTTTCATGCGCCGTGCCGTCGTGATCTTCGATTTGCGTTTCGGGCGCATGTCTCGGATAGAGCCGAAATCACCGCGGCGGATACTTGTCGCTTTGATGCGGTCTGAGCGGAGGTTTACCTTCAGGGTGCTCATGATCTGGCTCGTCTTGAGGTCGATATTAAAACTGTAGATGTCCACTGCCACGTAGGACAGGGGAGGATAGGCGTGAATACAAATATGTGCGTTGCCGGAAACGGCAATACACGTCAGTTCGTCGTCGATATGGAAGAATGTAATCCCTTCGACAGGGGCGCCGACGAGGTCGAACGCGCGATCTACCAAGGGCTGCAAATCTTCGGCCTCCGAAAAGGAAGCCTTGCAGTTATAAAAATCGATGAGTACATGTTTTCCTAATGTGTTATTCATAAATCTCCACCCGTTACTTAGTTACAGCTTATTATATACTGTTTTCGGGCTAATGTAAACAGAAAAAAAGACCCGTTCCCGATGTTTTTTTGCATCAGGAACGGGTCCTTTATGCGCCAGCCGCCAGCCACTCACTGCTGACAGCTGACTGCTAGCCGCTGACCGCCAACTGCCAGGGGTTAGGGCCTAGCAGCTAGGGGTTAGTGTCTGACAGCGTTTTCCACATACTAACAGCTAACAGCTAACGGCTAACAGCTCGCCACACTCACGCGGCATGGGCACGCATGGGCGTGAAGGTGAAGCCATTGCCGTCGTAGCCGATGGTGACTGTATCGCCTTCACGGATAGTACCGGCGATGATGTCGCGGCTCAGGGCCGTTTCGACGGTATGCGTGATCAGGCGGCGCAGCGGACGGGCACCGAACTGCGGGTCGAAGCCTTTGTCGGCCAATTCCTGCAGGGCTTCGTCGGTCCAGGTGAGGTAGATCTTGACCTGTTTTTCCAGACGTTTGCCCAGGCGTTCCAGGAGGATAGCGGCGATATTGCGTACCTGGTCTTTCTGGAGCGCTTTGAAGACGACGATGTCGTCGACACGGTTGAGGAATTCCGGACGGAAGTACTGTTTAAGCAGTTCACGGACTTTCTTGTTGGCTTCGTCGTAATCCTTCGATTCGAGGATTTCGTGGGAGCCGAGGTTACTGGTCATGATGATGATGGTGTTCTTGAAGTTGACTACACGGCCTTTGCCATCGGTCAGGCGGCCATCATCGAGAATCTGCAAGAGGACGTTGAAGATGTCCGGATGGGCCTTTTCGATTTCGTCGAGGAGGATGACGCTGTACGGACGACGGCGGACGGCTTCAGTGAGCTGGCCCCCTTCATCATAGCCGACATATCCCGGAGGAGCCCCGATCAGGCGGGATACGGTATGTTTTTCCATGTATTCCGACATATCGATACGGATGATGTTGCGTTCATCATCGAAGAGGGCTTCAGCCAGGGTCTTGGCCAGTTCGGTCTTGCCGACACCGGTCGGGCCGAGGAAGATGAAGGAACCAATCGGACGGTTCGGATCCTTGATACCGGCACGGGCGCGGATGATAGCATCGCTCACGACGCGGACGGCATCGTCCTGGCCGACGACCCGTTTATGCAGCGTTTCGTCGAGGTGCAGAAGTTTTTCCCGTTCGCCCGTCATCATCTTGGTGACCGGGATACCCGTCCAGCGGCTGACGACCTGGGCGATATCTTCTTCGCCGACTTCTTCTTTGAGGAGCTGCGAATCCTGGTGTTCAGCCAGGTAGGCTTCCTGTTCCTTCAACTGTTTCTGCAGTTCCGGCAGTTTGCCGTACTTCAATTCCGAAGCCTTGGCCAGGTCGTAATTGCGTTCTGCCTGGGCCATGTCGCTCTTGACGGCGTCGATTTCCTTCTTCAGGCCCTGCGTGCGCAGGATGGACTGTTTTTCTTTATCCCACTGAGCTTTGAGCTTGCTTTCTTTTTCTTTCAGTTCGTTCTTCGTTTCCGTGATCTTAGCCAGGCGTTCTTTGGAAGCGTCGTCCGTTTCTTTGTTCAGGGACTGTTCTTCGATTTCCAGCTGCATGATCTTATGGCGCAGTTCGTCAATCGGCGTCGGCATGGATTCGATTTCCGTACGCAGTTTGGCGGCAGCTTCGTCGACGAGGTCGATGGCCTTATCGGGCAGGAAACGGTCGGAAATGTAGCGGTCCGACAAGACGGCGGCAGCGACCAGGGCTTTATCACGGATGCGGACGCCATGATGGACTTCGTAGCGTTCTTTCAGACCACGGAGAATGGTGATCGTGTCTTCAACAGAAGGCTGATCGACCATGACCGGCTGGAAACGACGTTCCAAAGCGGCATCTTTTTCGATGTATTTCTGGTATTCATTGAGCGTCGTAGCGCCGATGCAGCGCAGGTCACCGCGGGCCAGCATCGGTTTCAGGATGTTGCCTGCATCCATGGAGCCTTCAGAGGCGCCGGCACCGACGACAGTGTGGATTTCATCGATGAAGAGGAGAATCTGGCCGTCCGATTTGGCGATTTCATTGAGGACCGATTTGAGTCGTTCTTCAAATTCGCCACGGTATTTGGCACCGGCGATGAGGGAACCCATATCGAGGGAGTAGAGGGTCTTGTTCTTCAGCGATTCCGGGACGTCGCCGCTGACGATACGGCGGGCCAGGCCTTCGACGATAGCCGTCTTGCCGACACCCGGTTCACCGATGAGGACCGGGTTGTTCTTACGGCGGCGCGAGAGAATTTCGATGGTGCGGCGGATTTCGTCGTCACGGCCGATGACCGGGTCCAATTTATTCTGGCGGGCAGCAGCGGTCAAGTCGCGGCCGTATTTTTCCAGGGCCTTGTAGTTTTCTTCCGGGTTATCGCTGTTGACGTTGGCCTTGCGGTTGGCTTTGATGGTACTCATGATCTTGTCCTGGGTCAAGCCAAATTCACGGCACAACTGCTGGACTTCGTCGTCGCTTTCGCTGACGATGCCCATGAGGATATGTTCCGTGCTGATATATTCATCGTGCATGGAGTCGGCCAACTGCTGAGCCTTGCCGATGACACGGACCATTTCTGTCGACATGGACAACTGGCTGGAGCCTTTGACAGACGGGATTTTCTTCAACAACTGTTCCAAGCGGGCCTGGAGCATGGGGACGTCAGTGTGACATTCCGAGAAAATCGTATTGAGCAGGCCTTCCGGTTCTTTCGTCAAGCCCATGAGTATATGGACCGATGAGAGTTCCTGGTTATAATGGAGCGCGGCAATCTGCT
Source organism: Megasphaera sp. NM10 (assembly GCF_000417505.1). GTDB lineage: Bacteria > Bacillota > Negativicutes > Veillonellales > Megasphaeraceae > Megasphaera > Megasphaera intestinihominis. The sequence goes on along the minus strand of NZ_APHY01000035.1, from coordinate 2,192 downwards.
GGGCAGACTGGAAGGCTTCAATGACCTTTTGCGTATATTTTTCGTTTCCCATAATTAAGACCTCCTTACTTATGGTGGAAGTAATCATTCTTAGGAGCTTTCCTCAAGCTCTAGTATTATTATATCGTCAAAAGTCAAAAAGTCAATAGGACAAAAAGAAAAATAGAAAAATATTTGACAAAGGAAGGAACCTTTAGCTACACTTATTTTGTCAGAAAGGAGACGGATATATGGACGAAAAAGAACGGAAAGCTTTTGAAGGCGATGCTCAAGCGCAGTGTGACATGGGCGATGACTATTTTTTTGAAGCTTTCGATGCGGATATAGAAGATAAAGATGTTTTATATAGGAAAGCTATCTATTGGTATCACCGGGCCGCCCAGAAGGGCCACGCCGCCAGTCAGTACAACTTGGCCTATCAGTATGAACACGGTCTGGGGATAGAGATTGACTTGGAACAGGCCGTGTACTGGTACCTCCGGGCCGCCAATCAAGGCTACGGCGCAGCCGAGAACAATCTGGGCCATCTTTACGAAACGGGATGCGGCCTGCCCCAGGACTATGCCCAGGCCCTGCACTGGTACGGCCGGGCGGCGCGGCACGACGATGCCGACGGCCAGTGCAATACGGCCATCATGTACCAGTTCGGCTATGCCGGCAAGCGGGATTACGACCAGGCCGCCTATTGGTATGCCCAGGCCGCCGGGAAGGGCCAGACCATTGCCCAGAACAACCTGGGATACCTCTATGAGACGGGCCGCGGCGTCCCCCAGGACTGGGAACTGGCGGCGCACTGGTATTACGAAGCTGCCATGGCTGGTGACGGACCGGCTCAGAATAACCTGGGCGTCCTCTATCGCGACGGCCACGGCGTCCGCCATGACCTCTGTCAGGCGGCGTATTGGTTCGCCCAGTCGGCTGCGTCTGGCTATAAAGAGGGCATGAAGAATTATGCCCGTGCCCTGGAAAAGGGGGAAGGCGTGGAGAAGGATACCGTCGAAGCGGCCTATTGGCGGCAGAAAGGAAATGAACAGGACTGACATTTTTACGTAATTGAGCATGATCCACTCCCGCTGGTTCCGCCTGGTCGTCATCGTCGTGCTGATGGTGGCCGGCGGCCTTTTCCTCTGGCAGTATAACCAGGTCGATAAGCCGCAGCTGGTCAACAGCGATGGCCGGGTCTTTGAAAAGGCCCGCGTCGTCGATATTGTCCGCGATAATCTGCAGGAAGACGGAAGCCGTGTGGGCGATCAGATCGTCACCTTGCGCATGGAAGATGGCCCCGATGCCGGACAGACCGTTCAGGCGAATTGTCCGAACGGTCTTCTCTTTGGGACCGTCTGCCAGCCCGGGATGGCGGTCATCGTCATTTCGGCCAACGTCGGCGCCATGGGTGTCCTCTTCCTCTTTTTCCCCATGGTCCTGCGCGGTATGGGTCCCGTCGCAGCGGCCTTGAGCGCAGTGACACATAAAGTGGAACATAAATGATTAAAGGACGCAGGCCGCCGTTCGCAGTTCGCAGGCCGCCGCGGATTCAGATGCGGCGTTCCGCCGCGACAGACTCACGATTTTTTGACCTAAAATTTTTTCTTTGCCTGCAGGCTGGTAAATCAAGCCTTTTGACAAATGCCTGAAATTTTGGTTAAATAAGAGTAACCTGTTAACTGCCGTGTAGGCAGCTTAGAAATTTTGAAAAAGAAAAACAGGGATTCTTCCTTGGTTAACTGCCGCATAGGCAGCTCAGAAAAACAGGGACAGTCGCACGAAGGTTTTGACCATCATGCGACTGTCCCTGTTGCTTTATAATTTGCAGAGAAAACTTTTAAATTTTAAGCTATCCGCTAACCACTAACTGCTAGCCACTAACAACTTAAAAGGGGCTGTCGCATTAAGCCATTTCGGCTTTGTGCGACAGCTCTCTTTTTTTATTCTATTTCATCGTTCTATTCTCTTTTTTTAGCTAAACGTAAAAAAGGTACACGAAACAGATCGGCCATCCAGTCGGCAAAAAACGTGTGCCTTTGCTATGTATATGGTTATTCAAGCACTCTTTTTCACTTTTTTTAAGGAATAAAGGTATGTCCCGAAATTGCCGGATTGCAGCTTGTGATGTAAGGTCAAGACATTGTGGGCCATTGCCAGTATGATGCTGGTTGCCAGGGCGTTCTCCGTTCCATGGCTCAAAAACGMCG
>NZ_APHY01000034.1 GCF_000417505.1 Megasphaera sp. NM10 | reverse complement strand
TGGCCAAGTCGCGCATGACGTCAAGGACGCGCCGACGAGTTCCGGGTCCAGGGCCGACGTCGGTTCAGGTCGAAGAGGATCATCTTGGGATTCATGGCCAGGGCGCGGGCAATGGCAACGCGCTGCTGCTGGCCGCCGGAGAGCATATCCGGCATCTTTTCGGCCTTATCGGCCATGTCGACCTTTTTTAGTATTTCCATGGCAATATCGTGGGCATCGGCTTTCTTCATGTGCTTGACGCTTTGCAGGGCCAGCATGACGTTGCCGACGACGTTGCGCAGGGGAAATAAGTTAAAGTGCTGGAAGACCATGGTCACTTCTTCGCGCATCTTGCGGATATCGTAGCCCGGCTGGAGGATGCTCTGACCGTTGTACTTGATGTCGCCGCCTGTCGGCGATTCCAGCAGGTTCAGGCAGCGCAGGAAGGTGCTCTTGCCGGCGCCGGACGGCCCGAGGATGCAGGTGACTTCATCGTCCAGGGACAGGCTGATGTCATTCAGGACCAGGTTATCACCATACTGTTTCTTTAAATGTTCAATTCGCATCATTTTATATCAGCTCCCATCTTCTGTTCACAAATATTGACGGCTACGGTCAGCAGCGAAATCAGGACTAAGTAGAATACGGCCAGGACGGTATAGCTTTCGACGAATTCAAAGTTCGACGAAGCGTACTGGCCAGCCTGATAGGTCATTTCGGCGACGCCGATGACCGTCAAAATGGACGTATCCTTTACGGTAATGATGAACTGGTTGCCCAGGGCCGGCAGCATGGTCCGGAAGGCCATGGGCAGGATGAGCTTCATGACGATCTGCAGCTTCGTCATCCCCAGGGACATGCCCGCCTCCCACTGACCTTTAGGCACTTCCAGGATGGCACCGCGGACGATTTCCGATATATACGCCCCGGCATTGAGGGAAACGCAGAGGATGCCTGCCGCTTCATGAGATAAATGGATGCCAAAGAGTTTTGGCATGACGAAATAGATGTACAAGGCCTGGACCAGGATCGGCGTACTGCGGATGATCCAGACGTAGAAAGCGCTGATGCTCTTGAGGATGCGTATATTGCGGGCCCGGGAAAACCCCGTAGCCAGCCCGATGAAATAGCCGATGATGATACTCGTCACGGAAATGACGACAGTCCAGAACAGGCCTTTCGTAACAACACCGACGATGATGTCCAAGTGTTCCCAGTTAAACATAAGATTCCCCCCTTAATAAAAGACCCCTTATAGCAAGAAGTCCGGCAAAAGTACGACTCTTGCCGGGCCACTGCTGACTGGCTGCTGCCGTTAGACATTCAGCCATTTATCTTCTAACTTCTTGATTGTCCCGTCTTCCTGCAATTCTTTCAGGGCCTTATCGAATTCAGCTTTATACGGGCTGTCCTTAGGCAGGGCGAAGCCATCGGGAATCTTGGCCGTTTCATCGCCCAAGAGGGCCAGACCGCTTTCAGGATGCTTCTTCAAATAATAGACGGCATTCGGTTTATCCTGCATGAGGGCGTCGGCCTTGCCCTGTTCGACTTCCATGAAGGCTGCTGAAATAGCCGGGAAGACGACGATTTCCGAATCCTTACAGTGTTCCGTTACGTATTTGTGGGCAGCTGTCCCCTTTTCGACGGCGATTTTCTTGCCTTTCAACTGATCTACAGACGTAAGGTTTTCATCTTTGCGGACGACGAACTGCAAACCTGCGTTTTCATAGGGTTCGGTGAAGTCCATCTTCTTCTTGCGGTCTTCGGTAATGCAGACCTGGCCCATGCCGATATCGTACTCACCGTTGGCGACGGCCATGAACATGTTGTCATATTCCGTCGGCGTGACTTTATAGGTAAAGCCCAGTTTCTTGGACATGGCATCGAGCAGGTCCAGGTCGAAGCCGACGAGCTTACTGTTTTCATCTTTGAAAGCAAAGGGCGCATAGATCCCGGTCGCTACTTTCAGCTCTTTCCCTTTCAGGCTGGCCTTATCGCTGCTGCCGCTACCTCCGCCGCAGCCAGCTAAGACAGATATGGATACGACGGCACTCAGGCCGGCTAAGATTGCTTTTTTTACCTTACTGTTCATCATCATAATCAGGCACCCCTCTTCACATGTATGACTGGAATCTATCATTCAGGTCTCATGACCGGAACTGTATATTCAGGCTTGAATCTGGAAGCCGTGGCGGAACGGGTCCGTCTCATCGAGGACCAGGCAGTTGATGCCGGTAATATAGGCACTGCCTGTAATCTGCGGGATAGCAGCGGCCATGCCGCCGACTTCGGCATCATCTACGATGCGGGCTTTGAACAAGGTTCCCATGATACTTTCATAAACGAATAGTTCATTTTTCTTCAATTTCCCCCGCAAGTACAGCGACGCCACTTTGGCACTCGTGCCGGTCCCGCAGGGGCTGCGGTCGATCTGGTAGTTGCCGAAGACGACGGCGTTCTTCATGGTCGCTTCGGGCCGATCGGCCTGACCATAAAATTCGACTAAATCGACGCTGTGGATGTCCAGTTCCGGATGGGCTACGACTTCCTGATTGTTGACGGCCCGGAGGATGTTCATGCCCGTGTCGATGATAGTCCGGATATTTTCAGGCTCTAAGCGCATCCCCAAAGCATCGGTGTCGACGAGGGCGAAGAAACTGCCGCCAAAGGCGATGTCCAGGGCAACGTGGCCTAAGCCGTCGACAGGGACCGTGACCCCTGTCCGGTACAAGAAGCAGGGCACGTTGGTAATGGTCACTTCTACGGCCCGGCCTGCTTCGACTTTGACGTGGCCCTTGATGAGGCCTGACGGCGCATCGAGGCAGATGTCCGTATAGGGTTCATGGACGGGTATCATCTGTTCATTGACCAGCACCGTCGCCACGCCGATGGAACCGTGGCCGCACATATTCAGGTAGCCGCCGCTGTCCATGAAGACAACGCCGACATCAGCTTCTTCGTGGACCGGCGTCATGAGGATGGCGCCGAACATATTCGTATGGCCCCGCGGCTCCAGCAAGATGGCCTTGCGATAGGCATCGTAGTGCTTGGCGATGTACTGCTTCTTTTCCATCATCGTCCTGCCTGGCGCGTGAGGAAATCCATTGACGACGATACGCGTCGGTTCTCCCATGGTATGCGAATCGATGACCAGGAATTGTTCTTCTCCCCTCAGTTTTTCCATCAGGCGCTCCTGATTAGCATGCCACATCGAATCTCCCCTTTCATTCCTTAAAACGAGCAATGGCGTTCATCTCTCACGGAGATAAACGCCATCGTTTATTTTAAGTTTATATTCTTATTTGTTTAATATCTTTAATAACAAATTTATTATACTATCATTTTAGCACATATGCAACGTTTAACCTTATTATATTTTTATTACGTGCCGTTATTACACATTGTGGCGGTATTCATAGGGGAGGACTTTCAGGCCGTTATAGCTCGGGCAGTCGCGGACCCATTCCAGGGATTCCTTGAGGATAGCCGTCTGCATGGGGATATTGTTCGGTTCGCCGGCATTGGAGCCGATAGGGACGTGCGGCGCTGTGATGCGCGGTGCCCCCTGCTGGCGGGCGATGGGAGGCAGGGCGGCGATGACGCAGCAGCTCATGCCTTCGGCTTCGCAGCAGCGGGTGACGATCGTCGCCGAACGGTGGCAGGTCCCGCAGCCGCCCGTGCAGAGAACGATGTCGACGCCCTGGGCTTTGAGCTTCTTGGCAATTTCCGGCCCCGTTTCATTGCGGAATTTTTCGACGTTGCCGCCGCCGCCCATGAAAGTATACGTTTCTTCCGGCAGGGAGCCGATGAAGCCTTCTGCAACCAGTTCGTGCAGGCGGTCGATGGGGAACATGGCATTGACGTCTTTGTTGATATCCGAGTTGTCGAAGCCTCCGTGGGTGACCATCAGGTTCGACGATGGAGTGTCGAAGGGGATGACGCGGTACGAAAAATCCCCGGACGTATTGAACGGCGTCTGGTCTTTTTTATGGATGCCGCCAGCCGTGATGAAGGCGACTTTACATTCACTCAGTGGTTTCTTTAATTCAGTAAATACCGGTTTCGGTGTAACGGGAACGAAGATTTCCGAGCGCATCCCTTCTACAGTCGTTAAGTTCATAACTACCCCTCCTATAGTTCATCTACAGCCGCCATGGGGCTGATGTAAAATTCAGTATATTCTCCCTCTTTCAGGGCGACATCGGTAAAGACCCAGCGCCGCGGTACGGCAATGGTAGCCAGGCCGCCGAGACAGTCGGCTTTGATGGCCGTATCGTTGACTTCGCTGAGGACACCGCCGGCCAGGACCGGCGTGAATTCCCGGTCTTTTTCGAGCGGCCCATAATCGTAATCGAGCGGGGTCTCTACGATCTGCATGTAACTAAAATAGAATCGGAATTTCCGGCCTTCCCGGGGCTGGTGGAGGAACAAAGACGGTACAGCGTGGATCACGCCCAGTCTCCCTCTCAGGTTGAGAGCCACGTCGTCCGCAGCGGTCTTGGTGACCGTCCCTTCCATGAGTACCGGGTTGAGCTGATAATCGAGTTTGGCCATCAGTGGAGCGTCCCTTTATCGAGGAGGACCGTTTCAGGGAGACCGAGGAGTTTATTGTTGGCGTTGATGACGGCGTTGTCCCATTTCTTCGGTGCAGCCGCAATGGGGACGCCGGCCATCTTATTCTTGAGCATCTGGATAGCGCGGGCTGCGACTTCTTTAGTGACGCACGAGCAGCCGGCCACGTCGTTTTCAAAGCCGCCATGGTCCATATTTTCTTCGACCATGGCATCGGCATAGGGATTGCCGACGACGAGCTGGCCCTGGTAGGCACAGAAGGAAACGCCGACGACGGGGATGCCCCGCTTGCCAGCCTGGCCGATGTGCTGGATGAAGTCGATGTGGTTATTACCAAAGCCTTCGGTCGTGATGATGCAGCCATCGATGTCGAGGCTTTCCAGGAGCGAGCCTAGGCGGTCGGAAACCCAGAGTTTTTCGTCATTGACCTGCGGCGAGCCGACGAAGACGACGCCGATGAGGTCCAGTTCATCGTCATTGGCCAGGCCTTCGACCAAGGGTTCACGGATGTAATGACGGGTCATTTCTTTCGTAGCCGGCCCGATGCAGGTCAGGGCATGGATGGAACCGTCGCGGACCTGGTTCGGTGTCAGTACAATCGGTACGTTGCCGAGGTCGACGTTCTTCTGGCCGCCCATGACGCTGCACGGTTCGTTCGGGCAGAGGACGTTGTCGTGCATAGCCCCCTGACCCATGATTTCCTTGACCAGGACGACGCGGGGATTGCCTTTGCGGCGCAGGTCTTCGCAGACTTCTTCGCGGACGACTTCGCCGTCGTATTTCTTCAATTCATTGCGGACGGCCTGGATGATGTAGTCTTCACATTTATGAGCGGCAAAAGGTCCCGGACGGGTCATGCCCGTGAGGCGTTTGATGACGGCATGGCAGCGGATGATGATGTCGCCTTCATCGGCGCAGCCCGGATGGCCGAAATACATCTTTTCATCGAGAAAGCCTTCAGACGAACCGAATTCATGGATCTGGACGCCGTCTTCGTCGACGCCGGTGAGCATGAATACGACACCGTCGGCGACTTTGGTGACCCCTTCACCGAGTTCGCCTTCGACTTTCGTCGCAATGGGCGCTACGTCCATGATGGTATCGGTGTAGACGTGGCGTTTATCGGGATAAATGACGTCGAGGCTCATGCTGACGCAGAGCGGGTCCTCTTTGACGGCCTTTTCGACGATGGACCCGTCGATGAAGATCTTCCCGTCTTCAATGGCCGTCTTGTCGCTGATTTCGACATCGGTGATTTTGATGTGTTTCTTGATGAGCTTGCGGATGACCTTCTTTTCGCCCGTCTTTTCCGTCGGCCCTGCCGGCAGCGGGCCAGCGGCACCCAGGATGGTACCGGCCGGGATATCCAGGCTCAGGCCTTCCAGTTTATCTATCTTCAAGTGAATCGTTCCCGACGGTGCGGCTGTCGGGGCGGCCGGTGCAGCTGGCGAGGCTTTGACCGGTTCTGCCGGTGCTTCGGCCGGGACGGACTTGGCATTGACTTTATCCAGGACATCTTTAGTAATCGGCGTCAAGGCTTCGACATCCTGCAAGAGCGTGCTGCCCAGGACTTCTTCGATGGTCAGGCCATCGTCACTGAGCGTGAGCAGGCCGGCATCGACCATGTCATCGAACAGCGTCGGGTCTTCCAGGTCATCGGCTCCGATGACCGTCCCCTTGGCCCGGCGGCAGCAGAAAACGGCAGGATCTGTAAGGTGTTTCTGTAAGGTATCTTTGGTAATAGACATACAATCACTCCCCCTGTGTAGTATGAGTTACGCCTTGATGCGGCGGATTAATTTATGATGGACTGCCCGCAGGGCGCCATCGGTACAATGGTAGACCGGCAGATGAAGCTGCGGCGCACAGGCCATGACCGTGTTGGTGCAGTCTGTGCAGTTACTGATGAGTAGGGCCTGGGCCCCTTCTTTCTTCAGCGTCATGACCCGCTGGACCTGTCCCGGACAGTGGCCGGGATTGTCGCATTTGCGGACGCCCGGTTTGACTTCATGGGCCTGCTTGCAAAAGGCTACGCCGGCTACGGCCGACCCCATGGAAGCCGCTATTTCCCGGAGGCGCTTTTCATCGGCGCCGCAGGCACAAACGAGAAGGCCGATTTTTTCAGGCCCTGGCAGGAACGTTTCTGCCGCGATGATGCCGCCTGTCGTCTTGACGATGGGTGCGTCCAGGCTCGTCCGCCTGCCCATGAAAGGCCCGCCCATGATGAGCTCGCCATATTCTTTGCCCAGGCCGCCGGCCTTTTCCAGGACATCGTTGACGGCCATGCCCAAGGGCAGGTCGTGGAAGACCTGGACTTCCGGACCGTTCAGCTTGCCAGCTACGGTCACGTCTTTATCGATGAGCGGTTTCTTGTCATCGACGGCTTCGGCCACGCGCTGGAGCGTTTCCACGTTGATGATGACGGCGCCGGCTTTCGACGGCAGACTGCCCGCATCGAGGAGCGTCCCCAGGACTTCCCGGACGACAGCCCGTTCTTCGCCGACAGGATAGACATTGGGCAGAAAATGAAGGGCCAGGCGGTCGTCAGCGGCGATGGCCTGCTGTAAGGCTCGGACGGCGTCGCCGTGGATGGCCTTGATGGCAATGACGCCTTTATCGGCATGGACGAGGTCCATGGCCAGCTGCAGGCCCCGTATCATCGGGCGGCAGTCCCGCTCAATGGCCTTGATATTATGGGTCAGGACGGGTTCACATTCCGAAGCATTGGCAATGACGACGCCGCCGTTCAAAAAGGGAACGGCCAGTTTCTGATACGTCGGGAATCCGGCGCCGCCTAAGCCGACGATCCCGGCCTGGCGGATATAATCCAATGGAGTCTGTGCCGTAAGAGGCACGTACTCTTTCGGCTGGACGTCGTCAGCTCGAACGATGACGGCATCATCCGTCACTTCCAGGACCGTCCCGGATACACTCGTATATACCGGGCTTCCTAATCCTTCCCCAGCCTCAGCGATGCACTGGCCGCGCTGTACCCTGTCTCCAGGCTGGACCACTGGGACCGATGGAGCGCCGATATGCTGTGAAAGAGGAAAAACAAAGGGTCTCACGTCCGTCCACCTCCTATAATCATGATGTCTAAATTCTTGCTCCGCTTGATGTCCTCAAGCATGGCCTTAGTATAGTCCCAGCCTATCTTGAAAAAAACAGGAAAATTTGAAATTTTCATGAATTCATCATTTATTCCTTAAATTTATTTGTTCTTTATGGCATCGTTTTGTGTTAAAATAAGATAAATAGCCGTCTGAGGGGATATATTAAAAGATGGCTGCCATATAGAGGGGGAATGTGCATGATTGTAGAAACCTACCCGATTGCTTTGAAAAAATTCATGAAATTCACGAAAATGAAGTCCGTGACCCTGGCCGAATACATCGGTTACGACGTATCGTATATCAGCAAGTGGATCAACGGGGCCAAGCTGCCATCGTCACGGGCCATTGAACGCGTCAATGAAGATGCGGCTGCACTCTTTGCCGAAACGATTGAAAAACTCGATCGCCGCCAAGACTGCTGCCGCTATTTTTCGTTTCCCGCCGATACGCCCGACCTGGTCTTTGCCATCAGCGACTATCTGAGCCGGGCTTACCGCACGTCGCTCCAGAGCGGGCGCACGGAAAAGGCCAAAAAGTCCTGGCCCGTCCGCATCATCACGAGCCATCAGAAGGTAGCCCACTTTTTAAAAGACTTATTCCGAAAAAAACTCCCGACCCTGACGGGCAAGGAGGAACTCGTCATCTACGGGGAATTCTTCGATTTTTACGACGACGGCTTCTGGTCCTACCTCGACGTGCCGTCCCATTATAAACGCCTGCGCATCCGCGTCGGCCTGGATAAAGAGAAGATACGCCGCCATCCGGAATACGTAGCCCGGCTCTACGCCGTCCTCAACCGCTTCATGGATGCGGAATTCACCTTTTACGACTTCTCCGCCTTGAGCGATGCCAATCTGATCATCCTCAAGGACCAGTTCGTCATCCAGTATTCACTCCAGAGCCATCGGGGCATGATGATGTGTTCCTACATCGACGACCCGGCCGTCGTCCACGACATTTACGAGCGCTTCGGCGTCCACCATACGCCGAAACTCCTAACTCACATCCAGAGTCCCTGGAACGACGACTACGGCTACCGCACGTCCTTCTATGAAACGTCGCGGTTCTGCTTTTTCCTGACCAACGGCATCGAATACCTCCTGCCCCAGGAAGTCTTCGACCGGCTCATCGCCGAATCGCCGGCTGACCGGGCCGGCAATATCGAACGCCTGCGCATTACCTGGGAAGAAATCATCGCCAAGGCCCGCGTATCGCTCATCGTACCGACGCCGTCCTTCATGCGCTATCTGGAAACGGGCCACATTGACCTGACCGACGTCCAGTACACCTTGACGCCAGGCGAACGAATAGACCATTTGAAGACCATCGCCCGGACTCTGACCCAGAGCCAGGGCATCACCTTGGGGACCATGCACTTGTCGCCGGCCTTCCTGGCCTATAAAGAAGCGAACCTGTCCTTCTATTCCAACTACCGCATGAGCTTCTTCAAAAAGAACACCCTGGCCATGAACAGCCGGACCGACCCGTTCTACATCATCGTCGATAAGGACCTGGACGCCATGGTCCTGGACTTCTTCGACAACATGACGAAATCCACCTACTGCCATCCGTGCAGTGGCCAGGAGCTGGAAGGAAAAATCAAGGTCTACCAACACATGCTGGAAAAAATCACCAGCTTGGCTGGGACATAGAAAAAAGGCTTGTCGCCGTGCGACAAGCCTTTTTAAGTTGTAGGGGTCGCCACGTGGGCGACCCGCCGGGGATTCGGTAACTATCCTGGACGGGCTTGCCACGTGCAAGCCCCTACGGACTACAAACTATTTTTTACATGGAAATCTTGCTGGTCTTAGTCCAGATACCCATCTTTTCTGCGTCTTTGATGAGTTCTTCACGGAAGTCCGGATGAGCGATGTTGATCAGGGCTTCGGCGCGTTCCCACGTCGATTTGCCTTTCAGCAGGGCTGTACCGTATTCGGTGACGATGTAGTGGACAGCCGAACGCGGCGTCGTGATGACCGTACCAGCCGGGAGGGTCGGTTTGATCAGGGATTCGACATGGCCGTCCTTGAATTTACGCGTCGAATGGACGCAGATGAAGCTCTTGCCGCCGTTGGATGCGAATGCGCCCTGGGCGAAGTCGAGCTGGCCGCCGGTGCCGCTGATCTGCTGATAGCCAGCCGTTTCCGCGTTGACCTGGCCATAGAGGTCGAGGTCGATGCAGCCGTTGATGGAGATGAATTTATCGATGCTGGCGACAACGCCGACGTTGTTGACGTAGCTTACCGGAGCGTTGAAGACGATCTGGTTGTCGTTGATGAAATCATAGAGGCGCTGTGTGCCGCCGGCAAAAGCATAGATGATCTTGCCTTTATCGCGGTTCTTGTTGCCCGTAATCTTGCCGGCTTCATAGAGGTCGACATAGGAATCGACGAGCATTTCCGTATGACCGCTCAAATCTTTGACATCCGATTCAGCCAGTTTGCAGCCGACAGCCGACGGGATACCGCCGATGCCGAGCTGGAGCGTACTGCCGTCTTCGATCATGGGGATGATGTAATCGGCGATCTTGTCATCGACTTCCGTACCGGCGCGGTTGGGGATCTGCGGCATGGGATGGTTCGAGCCTTCGACGACATAGTCGACGTCGCAGAGGTTCAGTTCCGTTTCATAGCCCAGAGCTTTCGGCATGTTCTGGTTGACTTCGAGGATGATCGTCTTAGCAGCACGGATCAAACCGCGAAGGTCCGATGCCTGAGGCCCGAGGTTGAAGTTGCCCCACTGGTCCATAGGATGAACCTGGATGATGAGTTTATCGATGTTTTCCCAATACTTCGGCAATTCGTTGAAGAGAATAGGAATGAACCAGCAGCGGCCGGCTTTGGACATCTTGCGTTCAAACCCGTTCATATGAGCCGTTGCGAAGCGGATCTGTTCGTTCGAGTCACTGTTGAGATAAGCCGCATAGGGTTCATCTTTGACGACGGTCGTGGCAACGATTTCGACGCCATGCAGGTCTTTCGCCCGTTTACCGATTTCGATGTCGATATCATACGGAGCAGCGCAGCCGAGGCCGTAGGAAACGCGGTCGCCATCTTTGACGAGAGCCGCAGCCTGTTCAGCCGTGATCAATTTCTTCTTATACTCTTCAGGAATTTGTGAAAGTTTGTACATTCTAAAGTCTCCTCCTTCATGACTTTGCAATAGTAGTATGAGATAACCTTATATATAGTATAAAACTTTCCCGCGGCGACTGCAATCATATTTTGTGAAAAATATTACAAAATATGCTATTATACCAGAATAGTCCGTGATGAAATCTCCCTAACGGGCCGCCTTTTAGGGGGACAGCCCTTACGCACAAGGCCACAGGCCGTGTATTTACGACCGGCCACTTGCCACCTGCGGCCTGCATTTATTTTTTCATCGTTATTCTTTTCGTCGGCCTTGACATCCGCCGTGTTGACGGCTTCTTTGAATTCCCGCAGGCTCTTTCCCAGGCAATCTATTTTTGTTTACATTTTCTTCAAGGCAGTATAAAATGAAAATATTCTGGTTATTTTTCGTTTAGAGAAAGGATTATGCTATGTATCATTCACAAGCTAAAGGCACGATACTGCTGCTCATTACGGCCCTCATCTGGGGCGCTGCCTTCGTCGCCCAGAGCGTTGGCATGGACTATATCGGCCCGTTTACCTTCAGCGCCGCCCGCGATGTCATCGCCATCATCGTCCTGATTCCCGTCATCCTGTTGTTTACCGATAAAGGGACAGACGGGACCTATCCGCCGATTTTGCAACAGCTGAAACCGGACCGCATCACCCTCATCGGCGGTGCCTGGTGCGGCCTGGTCCTGGGCGCCGCCGATACGCTGCAGCAGGTCGGCATCTCCATGACGACGGCTGGGAAAGCCGGTTTCATCACGGCTTTGTACATCATCCTCGTCCCCCTCATGGGCCATTTCATGGGCCACAAAGTCCCGCGAATCATCGTGGCTTGCGTCGCCTTGGCTATTGCCGGATTTTATCTCTTATGCATCAACGGCGATTTCCAGGTCTCTTTCGGCGACTTCCTGGTCCTCTGCTGTGCCGTCTTCTTCGCCCTGCACATCCTGGTCATCGACCATTTCCTCTTGAAAAAGGCCAACAGCATCAAATTATCCTGGGTCCAGTTCGCCACGGCCTTCCTCTTCTCCGGTACGCTGACGGTCCTCTTCGAGCATCCCGACTGGTCCGCCCTGTGGGCTGCCAAATGGCCCCTGCTCTACGCCGGCGGCCTGTCCAGCGGCGTCGCCTATACCTTGCAGATCGTCGGCCAGAAATACACGGAACCGACGACGGCGACCCTCATCATGAGCCTGGAATCGGTCTTCGCCGCCCTGGCAGGCTGGCTCATCCTGGGCGAAGTCATGACGGCCAAAGAACTGACAGGCTGCGTCCTCGTCTTCGCCGCCGTCATCTTAGCGCAGATTCCCTTGCCGCACATCTCTTTCCGACAGAAGAATCATAACCACCAGTAAAACTGGTGGTTTGCTCAGGCCCTATAAGGGCCTAACTCCTGTGGTAGCACTCTAAAGAGTGCACCGAATAAAAGTCTGGCAATCACACTTTTATTACAGGCTGCCCCCTACTCGGGGGCTTTTTGGGGCCTACTTTTTCCTGCTACCCGTAAACGGGTCTACGTATTCCTTGAAATCTAATGTATCCATTTCAATATCTTCTTGTAATTGATTGCGAATATACTCCTTAATAGCTCCTTCATATTTTCCCACTGTATCCACATAATAACCTCGGCACCAAAAATGTCGATTCCCATATTTATATTTCAGGTTTGCATGGCGGTCAAAAATCATCAGGCCACTTTTACTCTTTAAATATCCCATGAATTGAGATACGCTAAGATGCGGTGGAATAGCCACTAAAATATGAATATGATCCGGGCAGCATTCTCCTTCAATTAACTCAACCTGCTTTCGATTACAAAGTGACCTTAATATCTTTCCTATATCTTCTTTTATTTGTCCATAAATAATTTGTCTACGGTACTTAGGCGCAAATACAATATGATACTTGCAGGGAGTGTAAAATAGTTTGTGTAAATCGGTATTGCATGAATCTACTTTATGCCCATACTGGGGTAAACAAAGATAAGGACGGTAACAGAATGGCAAAGTGTAAAACTMCCACCAACTTACCCCAGGCGAGCTAGATTGCTCAGCAAATCCTCAACAACTCACGAC
>NZ_APHY01000033.1 GCF_000417505.1 Megasphaera sp. NM10 | reverse complement strand
TCRGAGACGACACGCAAAACTGTGTGAATCGCTTATGTCGGACTTGTCCGACGCCTGAATAACATAATTCAGTGGCGATAGCTGCGGGGATCCACCTGTTCCCATGCCGAACACAGCAGTTAAGCCCGCAAACGCCGAAAGTACTTGGGGGGAGGCCCCCTGGGAGGATAGGAAGCCGCTGATTTTTGTAGGGGTATAGCTCAACTGGTAGAGTAGTGGTCTCCAAAACCATTGGTTGAGGGTTCGATTCCTTCTGCCCCTGCCAGAAAAAACGGAATGAAGGTCCGCCTTCATTCCCACATGACTCGGTAGCTCAGCTGGATAGAGTGACTGACTACGAATCAGTAGGTCTAGGGTTCGAATCCTACCGGGTCACCATAGGAAAAAGCTCACGCATTTTGCGTGAGCTTTTTTATAGTTTGTAGTACGGAGTTTGTAGAAGGTGGCTTTAAATTTAAAAACCTTCACTACAAACTACAAACTGTAAACTTAAAACCCCAAAAGAGGCTGTCGCACGAAGACAGCCTCTTTTGCCTACTTTAGGCCCGGCCCTATCCATGCTATAATAGAGACATCGCAAATTGTGAAAAGGAAGTGTAAGCTATGACAGTACAGCTCGAAGAATTATTGAAAGCCTTTGAACTGAATAATCCCTATCTCAAGTTCTATTTAAATAAAAATGACGGCCATATGGCCTTGGTCACGGAAATCCCCGGTGACGACAAGGCGGAAAATGAAGTCACAGCCAATCCCGATGCGTATATCAAGCTGCCGACCCAGGCCGACCTGGATCTGCCGGAAATGATCAAAGGCTTTGTCCCCATGATGAAAGACCCGAAGCAGCGGGCGGCTTTTCAGCAGTCCATCGAAGCGGGCAAGACCGTTTCCCAGCTGGAACGGGAATTGAAGGACATGGGCCTGGTCCAGTTCTGGTATACCTTCCAGCGCATGGAATTCCGCAAAATTGCCAAAAAGTGGTGTGAAGACAACCACATTGATTATGAAGAATAGGGGAGCTCGGAGATGACGAAGATTTCAGATATCGGTGAATTCGGATTCATCGATGCTATTAAAGATCATACCCTCTTCCATCCGGAAAACGTCGCCGTCGGCATCGGCGATGACGGTGCTGTCTACACGACGACGCCGGGCTGGCAGCAGGTAGCTGTCATCGACACGATGGTCCAGAACAGTCATTTCATCATCGGTCAGACGGCGACCTGGCATGACGTCGGCTTCAAGGCCGTAGCCTCGAACCTCAGCGACATCGCCGCCATGGGGGCCGTGCCGACCCATATCGTCCTGTCGACAGCCCTGGCACCGCAGATGGACGTCGATGACGTCATTGACATGTACCGCGGCATCAAGGATATTTGCCGCACGTATGAAGTCAATATCCTCGGCGGCGATACGGTCATGTCCAAAGAAGGCGTCGTCATCACTGTCGCTGCCTTTGGCGAAATCGAAGCCGGAAAGGCCCTGCTGCGCAGCGGAGCCCAGGCCGGCGACGTCATCGCCGTATCCCATACGATCGGCGATTCGGCAGGCGGCCTCGACGTCCTCCTGGCCAGACAGGACGGATATGAACATTTGAAGAAAGCCCACCAGTATCCGGAACCGCAGATTTCCCTGGGACGCTTACTGGTACAGCATCATTGCCACAGCCTGAACGACATCAGCGACGGCCTGGCTAGTGAATCCAATGAAATTGCCAAGGCCAGCGGCGTCGAACTGGTCATCGACCGGGACCAGGTTCCGACGAGCGCTGAGCTAAAAGCCTGGGCTGCGGCATCGGGCAAGGATATTTGGAAATTCGTCTTTAACGGCGGCGAAGACTATGAACTGGTCTTTACCATGGCGCCGGACGATTTCCAGGCTTTGCAGGCCGTCTATCCGGCTGTGACGCCTATCGGGACGGTCCGCCAGGGGCCGGGCCGGGTCCTGCTCCGCCACGATGGGGGCGAACAGGTCCTGCCGCCGACGGGCTGGACCCATTTTTAGGAGGAGGATATCATGAGCTTTGATGTAGCAACTCATTCAGAAGCGGACACCATCGCTTTGGGCAAAGCCCTGGGGCCGGTCCTCAGAGACGGCTATGTACTGGCCCTGCGCGGCGACCTCGGTGCCGGCAAGACCCATTTCGTCCAGGGCATCGCCCAGGGCATGGGCATTGACGACGTCGTCGTCAGTCCGACCTTTACCATCCTGAATTATTATGAAAATACCATTCCTCTCCAGCATTTCGACTTTTATCGCTTGGAAGAGGAATATGAATTAGACGATCTGGGATTCGACGACTATCTCGAAAGCGGCGTGACCGTCATCGAATGGTCGGAAAAATTCCCGGACCGCCTGCCTGACGATGCGGCTGTCGTCACCATCGAAAAGACGAGTCCCACGGACCGCCTGTTCCATTTTGACTTCCACGGCAGCCGTTGGCAAGCTGTAGAAAATGAGGTAAAAAAATATGCTCTTAGCCATTGAAACATCGAGCCTCGTATCGAGTGTCGCCTTGCTCCATGACGACACGCTGCGGGCTGAACTCACCATCCAGGCACGGCTGACCCATTCGGAACAGCTCATGCCCCATATTGCCGACATGCTCGACAAGGCGTCGGTCAAGAAAAGCCAGATTGACGGCGTTGCCGTTGCCGTCGGCCCCGGTTCCTTTACGGGCCTGCGCATCGGCCTGGCCACGGC
Organism: Megasphaera sp. NM10; assembly: GCF_000417505.1. GTDB lineage: Bacteria > Bacillota > Negativicutes > Veillonellales > Megasphaeraceae > Megasphaera > Megasphaera intestinihominis. The sequence continues at coordinate 33,839 of NZ_APHY01000033.1, read as the reverse complement.
CAAAGGCCTGTCCTTTGCCTGGAACGTGCCTATCGTCGGCGTCACGACGCCGGTCAGCCTGGCCTGGAACTTCGTCGGCGTCTCTGACCGCATCTGCACCCTCATCGACGCCCAGAAAGGCAATGTCTATGCCGGTGTCTATCGCTGGGACCGGACGACGCTGACGACGGAAAAAGAAATCTACATCGCGCCGCGGACGGAAGTCCTGGATACCCTGGAAAGGGAAGGCCAGCCCGTCGTCTTCTGCGGTGACGGCTCCCTCAAAGGGCGCCGGGATATCGAAGGCCGGAGCCCCTTGTTCCGCATGGCGCCGCCGACGATGGTCATTCCCCGTGCCGGCAGCGTCGCCCTGGCAGCCAATGTCCGTTTTGCCGCCGGTGACTACGATGACTGCATGACCCTGACGCCGTCGTACCTGCGCCGCAGCGAAGCTGAAGTGCTCTGGGAAAAACGCCACGGCGGTGCCCCATGTCAGTAACGGTCCGTCAGGCCTGTCGGGAGGACCTGCCGGATATCATCGCCATCGAAGAGGTGTCCTTTTCCGTGCCCTGGTCCCATCAGTCCCTGGCAGCGGAACTGGATAATCCCGTAGCCCGTTATTATGTCCTGGAAAAGGAAGACGGGAGCGTCGCCGGTTATGCCGACGTCTGGCTCATCGCCGATGAAGGCCAGCTGGCCAACATCGCCATCCATCCGTCAGCACGGGGCCTGGGCTATGGCGAGATTCTCCTGCGAACGGCCATGGAAGCCCTCTTCCGGGAAGGCTGCACGAGTTTCTTCCTGGAAGTCCGCCAATCCAACGCGCCGGCCCAGGGACTGTACCGCAAGCTGGGCTATGAAGCCCTTGCTGTCCGCAAGGACTATTATTCCCAGCCTGTGGAAGATGCGTGCATCATGCATTGTCAAAAAGAGAAGTATCAATGGCTCGGCCATTCACTATAGAAAAAAGGATGAAATCTATGTATACCTTAGCTTTAGAAACGAGTTGTGACGAAACGTCGGCTGCTGTCCTCAAAGATGGCCGCCACATCTGCTCCAACATCATATCGACACAGGTGCCGATCCACCGGAAATTCGGCGGCGTCGTACCGGAAATCGCGTCGCGCCAGCACATCGAATACGTCATGCCCATCATCAAGGAAGCCCTTGATACGGCTGGCGTCACCTTGGCAGATATCGACCATATCGGCGTCACTTACGGTCCCGGCCTGGTCGGGGCCCTGCTGGTCGGCGTCGCAGCGGCCAAGGCTATCAGCTTTGCTGCCGATAAGCCCCTGGTCGGCGTCAACCACATGGAAGGCCATATCTTTGCCAACTTCCTCAGCCATCCCGATTTGGAACCGCCGTTCCTGGCCCTCGTCGTATCCGGCGGCCATACCCAGCTGGTCCAGATCAATGGCTATAATTCGTTCAGACTCATGGGCCAGACCCGCGACGATGCCGCCGGCGAAGCTTTCGACAAGATCGCCCGCGTCATGGGCTATCCCTATCCGGGCGGTCCGCAGATCGACAAACTGGCCAAAGAAGGCGATCCCGACGCCATCGCCTTTCCCAAGGCCCTCCATGAAAAGCACAATTTCGAGTTCAGCTTCAGCGGCCTCAAATCGGCAGTCCTCAACTACCTGCACACACAGGAACAGCGGGGCCAGTCCTATAATGCCGCCGACGTGGCGGCCAGCTTCCAGAAGACCGTCGTCGAAACGCTCGTCGAAAAGACCATGGATGCCGCGGCCTACTGCGGAGCCAGGAAAATCGCCGTCGCCGGCGGCGTCTCGGCCAACAGCGGCCTGGCTGCGGCCATGAGTGCGGCCTGTGCCGACAAGGGCTATGCCTTCTACCGGCCGGAACCGATACTCTGCACCGACAACGGCGCCATGATCGGTTGCCGGGCATATTATATGGCCCTGGACGGCCGCTTTGCCGACTTGACCCTCAACGCCAAGCCGGCCCTGCCGATTACATCGGACTAATCCTGAGAAGAGATGGGGGAATCTTCTATGGCTACACTCGAAGCGGTCTGCCGGACAAGGAGCACCTTGTCGCCCGTGCAGATCCATATTTTACAGAACAGTGAAGAACTCTTGCAGTTCGCCAGCGACTTGTCGCACCGGGAACTCTTCGTCTATGTGCCCGGGCGGGAAGCGGGGACGCTGGTCCTGGCCGCGCACCGGACGCCGCTCCTGCAGAAGGGGAGGCAGACGGAAACGACTGATCCTGGCGCTGCCTTTTCCCGTTATGAAGAACCGCTTAATTATCAGGTCTTTCAGGCGGGAACGGCCATGAGCGGTGAGAAAGAAATCGAATACGGCCGCATGGCGCCCATCGTGGCTTATCCCTTCGTCGATAACGGCGGCGGGACGATTGCCGTCATTTCCTTTGTCGGCACAGTCGAAGACAATCGGGAGATTTTGACGGAAACAGCCTTCTTATCTTTGCAGGTGCCCATGGATTTCCATTCCATGTACCGGCCCCTGTCCATCCAGGATGGCGTCGTCCTGGTCAACTGCAACGGCGTCGTCATCTATGCCGACGATATGGCCGACAGCATCCTGCACATGTGCGGCCAGCGCGGGGCCATTACGGGTACCAATATCTATAATACCCGCCTCGACCTGACCGGTGCCAAGAAAGCCCTGTCCCAGGCCGAGGGATTGGCCGATGACGTGACCTTAGGCGATGCTGTCGTTTCCCGCCGGGTCATCCCTATTCTGCAGCGCGGCAAAGTGCGCCGGGTCATTTCCATCCTGACTGAGCGGACGGAACTGCATCGCAAGGAAGAAGAACTCATGGTCAAGACGTCGGTCATCAAGGAAATCCACCACCGCGTCAAGAATAACCTGCAGACCATTGCCAGCCTCCTGCGCATGCAGATGCGGCGCACGACGAGCGACGAAGCGCGGGATGTCCTCAACGAGAGCCTGAACCGGATCCTCAGCATTTCCCTGGTCCACGAGACGTTGTCCCATCACGATGAAGAGAACATCGACATTTCTGACGTCGCCCAGAAACTGCTGGGCCTCCTGGCGCACAGCCTGGTCAGCAAGGATTGCCACGTGGAGACGAAGTTTTCCGGCGACACCCTGCCCACGCCGTCTGATGCGGCGACATCCCTGGCTCTGGTCCTGAACGAACTCATCACCAATGCCATCATCCACGGCTTTGAAGGCCGACGGGAAGGCCTCCTGGCCGTCACCATCCGCCGCGACGGGCCGGACGGGGTCATCATCGTCTGTGATGACGGCGTCGGCATGTCCCACGCACCCGTCGATACGGGGCGCAAACATCTGGGCATGGCCATCGTGCGCACGCTCATTGAAAAAGATCTGCAGGGGACGATTGATTTCGATGACGGCGTGCCTGAAGGGACCGTCGTCACCATCCGTTTTCCGTTACCAGAGAGGGGAGAATAACCAATGGGATATCGCGTTGTAATAGGGGATGACGAATCGATCATCCGTATGGATTTATGTGAAATGCTGGAAGATGCCGGCCACACCGTCGTCGGAGAAGCCGCTGATGGCGTCGAGGCCCTCGATTTAGTGCGCAAAGAAAAGCCGGACATCGTCCTCCTGGACATCAAGATGCCCCGCTTGGACGGCATCCACGCGGCCCGCATGATCGGCCACGAAGGGCTGGCACCGGTCCTGCTGCTCACGGCGTACAGTCAGCAGGATATCGTCGACAAGGCCAAGGACTCCGGCGTCCTGGGCTACCTGGTCAAACCGGTCAGTCCGGTCAACCTCTTCCCGGCCATCGAAATCGCCATTTCCCAGTTCCGCCACCAGCGCGAAGTGGCACAGCAGCTCGATGACATGAACGAACGCATCGAGACGCGCAAAGCCGTCGACCGGGCCAAGGGCTGCCTCATGGACCTTTATCATATACCGGAACACGAAGCCTACCGACGGCTGCAGCAGTACAGCATGAAGAACCGGAAATCCTTGAAAGCCGTGTCCGAGGCGGTCATTGCCAGTGCGGAAAAGATAAAAAGTCAAAAAAAATAAAACGTTTGATGAAAAAGTCAGGGTGAAAGCCTTGACTTTTTTACCTTTAATGGCTAATATATATATTGTAAGTTAGCACTCGGAAGTATGGAGTGCTAATAAAGAGTAGCAACTTACTTTTAAGGAGGAATATAAAATGTTAAAACCGTTAGGAGATCGCGTAGTTATCCGTGTATTGGAACAGGAAGAAAAAACTGCAAGCGGTTATTTTTTTACCGGACACTGCTAAAGAAAAACCGAGCCAGGGTGAAGTCGTAGCCGTAGGTCCGGGCAAACTGCAGGACGACGGTAAACGCGTTGCTTTGGATGTCAAAGTAGGCGACAAGATTATTTTCTCCAAATATGCCGGCACAGAAGTCAAGTTCGAAGGCACTAAATATTTGATCGTCAGCGAACGCGACATCTTGGCTATCATCTAATAAATCATTTCGAATCAAACTAAAAAATACTTAACTTTCACATAGGAGTGTGTTCAACATGGCTAAACAGATTTTGTTCAACGAAGATGCACGCCGCGCTCTCGGCAAAGGCGTAGACGCTTTGGCAAATGCCGTAAAAGTTACCTTAGGGCCTAAAGGCCGCAACGTCGTTCTCGACAAGAAATTCGGCGCTCCGACCATCACCAACGATGGTGTCACCATTGCCCGCGATATCGAATTGGAAGATCCCTTTGAAAACATGGGCGCTCAGCTCGTCAAAGAAGTCGCAACCAAGACCAACGACGTCGCTGGTGACGGCACGACGACAGCTACTATCCTGGCCCAGGCCATGATTCAGGAAGGCATGCGCAACGTCGCAGCCGGCGCTAACCCGATGATCCTCAAACGCGGTATCGAAAAAGCCGTCGCTAAACTCGTCGAAGAAATCAAGAAACGTTCCATCGCCGTATCCGACAAGGCTTCCATCGCTCAGGTCGCTTCCATTTCGGCAGGTGACGAAGAAGTCGGCGGCCTCATCGCTGACGCTATGGAAAAAGTCGGCAAAGACGGTGTCATCACTGTCGAAGAATCGAAGACCATGGGCACACAGCTCTCCGTCGTCGAAGGCATGCAGTTCGACCGCGGCTACATTTCCCCGTACATGGTAACGGACCCGGATAAAATGGAAGCTGTCATGAGCGAACCGTACATCCTCATTACGGACCGCAAGATCGCTTCTATCCAGGAAATGCTCCCGGTTCTGGAAAAAGTTGTCCAGGCTGGTAAAGAACTCCTCATCATCGCTGAAGATGTCGAAGGCGAAGCACTGGCTACCTTGGTCGTCAACAAACTCCGTGGCACCTTCAAAGCCGTCGCTGTCAAAGCTCCGGGCTTCGGCGACCGCCGCAAAGCAATGCTCCAGGATATCGCAACCCTCACGGGTGCTACGGTCATCACGGAAGATGTCGGCCGTAAACTCGACAGCGTTACCATGGAAGACCTCGGCACTGCCCGTCAGGTCCGCGTAACCAAAGATGAAACGACTATCGTCGAAGGCCACGGCGATCCCCAGGCCATCAAAGACCGTGTCGCTCAGATCAAAGCTCAGATTGCGGAAACGACGTCTGATTTCGATAAAGAAAAATTGCAGGAACGTTTGGCTAAGATGTCCGGCGGCGTAGCTGTCATCGAAGTCGGCGCTGCTACGGAAGTCGAATTGAAAGATAAGAAATATCGTCTCGAAGATGCCCTCAACGCTACGCGTGCAGCTGTTGAAGAAGGTATTGTAGCCGGCGGCGGCACGACCCTCATCGACATCCTCCCGGCTCTCGACGAATTCGATGAAGACGGCGACGTACAGACCGGTATCAACCTGGTTAAACGCGCTATTGAAGCTCCGCTCCGCCAGATCGCTGAAAACGCTGGCCTCGAAGGCTCGGTCATCGTCGCTAAAGTCAAAGCTTCCGAAGACGGCGTAGGCTTCAACGCCCTCAAAGAAGAATACGTTGACATGGTCAAAGCAGGTATCGTCGACCCGGCTAAAGTAACCCGTACAGCTCTCCAGAACGCAGCTTCCATCGCAGCCCTCGTCCTCACGACGGAAACCCTGGTCGCTGACAAACCGGAACCGGCTCCGGCAGCCCCGGCTGGCATGGGCGGCGGTATGCCCGGCATGATGTAAATAAAATTTTAAAAGTGCCGTAAATACGATAACCAAGGCGTTTGTAAGGCCTTGAAAATCGTGTCCAGAGAACAAAACGAGAACCAAAAAATAAGCCTCTTGCGAAATCAACCGCAAGGGGCTTATTTTTATGCCTTATTTAGCAGCTCGTCAAACTTTTCTGCTGTTTCTGTGGCCAGCGTTTTGGTGATGTGCAGATATATCTGTCGCGTCGTCGTATCGTCAGCATGGCCCAAACGTTTCATGATTTGTACCAGGTCTATCCCGGCCTCTGCCAGCAGGGAAGCATGGGTATGACGGAAAATATGGGGGTGTATGTGAAGGCTCACCGGGTTATCCATCAAACGGTGAATACGGTCTATACGAGTCTGTACGAGCCGCTGGGTAAGAGGATGCCCAGGATGGGCCGGAGCCGTAAAAACGAAGCCTAATTTACTGCCCTTGGGATAGTGCCACAACTCTTTATATTCTATCCGGAGGTTAGAGACTTGGAACTTGAATGCAGCCAGTACCTTTTCTAGGTGTGCCGGCATGGTGACCACTCGGACCGATGTTTTTGTTTTCGGAGGGAGAAGCTCATATTTTTCAGCGTTATTCGTCGGATTGTAAAGTGTTTTTGACACTTTGACAATATTCTGCTTGAAGTCTATATCTTCCCAGGTGAGAGCCAGGGCCTCTCCGATCCGCAAGCCCGTATAAGCCAGCAGCATAAATAAAGGATAATCGGGCGCGATTCCTTTTTCCTTCGCTGTTTGCAGGAAATCGAGAAGCTGAGACTTTTCCAGATAAGCAGGGACGTTTTCGTCTGGATCTACGATTTTCCTCTTTGGCCGGGGCACTGTAGCGAATTCCGTCGGGTCTGAATAAATAAGCTCGTATTCTATGGCCCGTTTGAAAATCATTTTGGCTGTAGCATGGATACCTGATATTGTATTCGGAGCCAGCGTCTTGGTAAGAGACAATAAAGCATCCTGATATTGCTTCTTGTGAATTTCTTGAATGGGGATTTTTTCAAAGTACCGGTTCAGGTGCCCCAGCTGGTGCTTTCGGATCCGAACAGAGGATACTTTAGCAGTAATCGCGTATGCTTTTAGCCACTCTTTTGCAAAATCCCCAAACGTCACAGATTCCGGCCGCGCGAAGCCCTTAGTCCGATATCGCTGCAGTGCTTCCTCTCCAGCTATCCTGGCATCCTTGGCCCGCTTGAAACCACCTTTTTCTTTCTGCTGCCGTTTCCCCGTTCGTGGGTTTTTACCGATGTCAATTTTGTAGGCCCATAGCCCTGACGGCTTTTTGTAAACGTGCATGAGTTACCTCCTTCCCTTATTAACATATCCCGGGCCGTGCTGGAACACGATAACCGGGATATGTTTCTTTTATTACGAGAATTCATTATTTAATTTAAATATGCAATATTTTGACATGGCCAACTACTTTTTTAATAAATTTATTCACAAAGTTGAATATTTCATATGTTGCTATTATTTTAAATTAGTTTGTGTTTTAGAGTCTACTCCGTTTGGTCCGAAAGTAATAATAGCATTTGAACCATCCGAATTAATCCAGGAGATTAGTCGTGATCCAGTGCCCATGATATTTGTTTCAGACTTTAGCAACCCATCACGTTTGAAGATTTCTTTGACTTGTTCATAAGACATGCCGATTTGGATCTGATTGAATTCGGGCATGGTAATTTTTTCTCCTTTTTGTTTGTAGAAGGAGAGACTATCCATTGCTTTGCTGGTAAGGCGGCCTTTTTGGAAAGTCATCATAGCAATGGCCGACCCGATTTTAAATTCATATGCCTGGCTCTTAATGCCGGCTATTTCATTTTCATGCTTTAATTGGCCATTCACTCCTAATGTGTTTTTTACCGTATCGTAATCGCTACCCATGGGGATTGAAACAAATTTTTTATAAGCATCAAATTCTTTACTGCTAGTTTGTTCTTTGGGCTTTGATGCCTTTTCTGTTGATTGTTGTGTTTGCTGAGTTTGCTGAGAGGCTGGCGTAGCTGGCTGGGGATTTATGGCCATTCCAATAAAGCCACAAATTATAAAAGCCACTAAAAATATAAGGCCTCGTTTTTTACCATAAGGAGCTTTTAAAAATGGAGCGTATTTTTGTGGATTTTTCTTCGCTAATATGTACCAAATGATAATTAGAATTTCAACGATACCTAAAATAAGTGTGCCGTTCATTTACATTACCTCCTTTTAACTTACCAAGACCGACGGCTTTCAATGACTTTCCCTAAAATCCGGACAGGCAGTTCTTCTATTTGCTGGTTTGAGTAGAAGTGGGGCTCATACACATCCGGATTGAAGCCGTAAAGCATAATGCCGCCGGTGACTTTTTTAACCTGCTTGATGGTGGCTTCATCTCCGTTGACCAGGACAATGGCAATGTCTCCTGTTTCCACATCTGCCTGCTTTTTTACAATGACCACATCACCTTCCTCTAATTTTGGTAACATAGAATCACCCTTGACTTGCAGTGCAAAAAATTCACCAGTTGCGGCGAGCTCCGGGGTGATTTCTTCGTAATCTAATATTTCTTCTACGGCTTCTATGGGTATGCCTGCCACGACGCGCCCCAGCACCGGGATGCGAACGCCGCGGCCTACTTTCTGATCCGCTTCTTTTGTAGTCGAATTACCTAATAAATAATCTGTAGTCGTTCCCAGTATATGTGCCATACGTATTAAAGCATCTCCTGATGGCTCACGAGAGCCTAATTCATAAAAGGAAATGGCTTTTGGAGTCAATGAAAGCTTTTCAGCCAGGTCTTTTTGCGTCAATCCTTTTTCTTCACGTAACATTTTTAATCGTTTTCCGTTCATACAATCACCGCCTTATCATTACTGTACTGTATGTTCATATTATAACAAAATAGGACTTGACAATCTACAAAATGTACTGTACAATTTGTACATAAGAAGGCGAGGGAGGTGATATGATGGGAAACAGAATTAAGGAATATCGGCAGAAAAAAGGATTAAGCCAGACAGAACTGGCATATAAAACCGGGGTATCACAGCGGTATATAGCGTTTATTGAAGCTAATCAGCGAACCCCGTCCTTTAAATTAGCTCTACGAATTTCCAAGGCTTTGGGTGAAACTGTTGACACTATTTTTTTACCATAAAAATGTACAAAATGTACATTTAAGGAGGCAGGAAGCATGACGAGCAAGGAAAAGGAATTATTGAAATACCGCTTCCAGCAACGCTGGGGGCAGGCAATCTGCGTACAGCAGTGGGCAAAGGAAGGAAAAAACGGCTGGACCAAAGAAGGCGCGAAAGGAGAAGCCGACATTGCTCGCGGGTACATGTACGCCATTGGGGACGCCCTGGAAGCATCCATGAAGCAAAGTAAAGCCACGGAAATTGTCCGCGGCTGGGCTGACGAAGCAGAAGAAAAACTCGGCGCATCGTTGGAATAAAGGAGATGGTAGTATGACGAAGAATGAAAGAGCGACACTGGAAGCAAACTTTAAAGCGGCCTGGAGAGCAGCCATCTATGCTCAAGAATCAGCAAAGAATCCGGAATTAACATTCCCAGAATCGACGTTTGAAAAAGATGACGCAAAAGAACTGGCAGCACGGGCAAAAGGGTATCGGGCAGCCTGTATCGACGTCCTTGTATATTCTTCTGATGGAACATCCGACGCGACTGATAAAGTCCAGGAATGGATTAATGAAGCCGAACAGCAGGCCGGTGCAACGTTAACGGCGGGGTGGGCGAAATGATAAAACCAGAACAACCGGATAACCGCCGTTTTCAGCTAATGCGATTGCAGACGCTGATAACAATGGAAAATTACCTCATCGATCAGATGAAAATCGTCCCGCATTGGGACCAAAAAAATACCCGGCAATTGATAGACATATTAGACCAGTCGATTGCCGGGGAAATCGAAAAATTAAGTAGTAGAAATATGAGTTGCAACAAATGATATTGCCTTAAATGAAAGTTCAATAGCGTGTTCTTTCATATAAGATTTTGTTTTCTTCCAAACAGTATCATCAGATACGGAGTCTAAAAAGGATTGGCCTGTTAACGTCAACCCGATGTTCAAATAATAGTATGGGGCTGTTTTTGAACTTGCATCGATACCACTTAAATACCCTTGATTAACTAAAAGGTAAATATGGTAATTGATTTCAGCTTGAGATGTTTGCGGATAGGTAAAACAATGGCTATTAGCAACTGTTGACGCTGGACAATCAGCAACATCTAAAAGAATGTTCCTTAGCAAATCTATATTGATGCGCATAGTTATCACCTCCCTTCATGGTCATTATACCAGAACGGGAGAAGAAAGGAGGAAATCATGAATCAAGACATTTACAATGGATTGCCCCCTATTTTAACGGCAAAAGATGTGGCCGAATTTTTGCGGATTGGTATGAACCAGGCTTACGAAATTATTCATGATATCGGGTTCCGGTATGGTCGTACCGTCCGGTGTACAAAAACTCAGTTGATTGGCTTCGTGGAAGGAGGTGGGAAACATGAAAACGATGAAAATTTACGATCATGGACTGACCAAGCCAAAGCGTAAACCACCCTTCCGAACGCTCCGGACGGGGCTGGCCATCGCCATGGCCTTCGGGGTCGGGCTGTATCTCGGCAGTGCAACGCCCTGGTCACAGGCCGAAACAATTGCGAACGACACAGCTATCATCCACGTCGTCGACACAGACGAAACGCTGTGGGAAATCGCTGGCCCTGTAGCCGACAAGACCGGCCAGGATATCCGGGAGGTCATCTACCAGATTCAGGTCAACAACGGCCTGGGTCTGGACCCAACACTGAAACCGGGCCAGCGCCTGGTCATCCGCTACTGAAAAAATGGCTGCTGCCGGCAACCGCCGACAACAGCCACATACCAAAATACTCAAATTTATTATACCAGATGGAGGCTATTATGTCAGTAAAAATCAGACAGTTAGAAATTGAAAATGTGAAGCGCGTCAAGGCCGTTACGCTGACGCCAACGGAAAACGGTTTAACCGTCATCGGCGGCCGGAATGGCCAGGGCAAGACTTCTGTATTGGATGCCATTGCCTGGGCACTGGGCGGCAACAAACTCAAGCCGTCCGAATCGCAGCGTATTGGCAGCGCCGCTCCGCCGTCTATCCACATCGAACTCAGCAACGGCCTGGTAGTGGAACGCAAGGGTAAGTCTTCGGCTCTTCATGTCATCGACCCGTCAGGGCAGAAAGCCGGCCAGCAGCTCTTAGACAGCTTCATCGAAAAGCTGGCCCTGAACCTGCCGAAATTCATGGATGCCCGGAACGATGAAAAGGCCGAAACGCTCTTACAGATTATCGGCGTCGGGGACAAGCTGGCCGTTTTAGACCGCCAGGAAAAGTCACTGTACAATCAACGCTTGGAAGTCGGCCGGATTGCTGACCGCAAGAAAAAACATGCGGAAGAAATGGCCTGGTATCCCGATGCGCCGGCAGAACCGGTCAGCGCATCCGAGCTCATCCAGAGACAGCAGGCCATCCTGGCAAAGAATGGAGAAAACCAGCGCAAGCGGGAAAAAGAAGCCCATTACAACAAGGTACTGGCAGAAGCGCAGATTGCCTTTGACCGGGCAAAAGCAGCACTGAAGCAGGCCGAACAGGATTGTGTAACAGCAAGGAAGGCAGCCGAAAACCTGCAAGATGAAAGCACGGCCGAACTGGAACAGGATATCGCCAACATTGACGCCATCAACACCAAAGTACGGGCCAATGCCGAAAAGAACCGGGTCCAGGCCGAAGCCGATGAGCTGGCCGGCCAGTACGGCGACCTGACCCAGCAGATTGAATCCGTGAAAGATCAGCGGATGAAACTGCTGGATTCGGCAGACATGCCCCTGCCAGGGCTGTCGGTCCAGGATGGCGAGCTGACGTATAACGGACAGAAGTGGGACTGCATGAGCGGCGCAGAACAACTGCAGGTCGCTACGGCCATCGTCCGCAAGCTCAACCCGGACTGCGGCTTTGTCCTCATGGATAAGTTGGAACAGATGGACCCGGAAACACTGGCCGCCTTCGGCCAATGGCTGGAAGGGGAAGGGCTACAGGTCATCGCTACCCGCGTCGGGACTGATGACACCTGCAGTATCATCATCGAAGATGGATACATCAAAGAAGACCGTCCGCAAGAAGTCCCACAGTCAGCACCGAAAGCAGAAACGCCGAAGTGGACGCCTGGCACGTTTTAGAAAGGAGTAAATCATGAAGATCATCTCAGGGAAAATCATAAAGCCTCAGAAAGTTGTCATCTACGGCCCGGAAGGTATCGGCAAGTCAACGTTTGCCGCGCAATTCCCAAAACCCCTGTTCATCGACACGGAAGGCAGCACGTCGCACCTCGAAGTAGACCGCCTGCCCAGGCCGACGTCCTGGCAGATGCTCAAGCAGTATATCAAGGACCTCAAGGGAGATACGATGGGCTACCATACACTGGTTATTGATACAGCGGACTGGGCTGAACGGCTTTGCGAAGAAGCTGTCTGCCAGTCCAATGGGAAGGTAGGCATTGAAGACTTCGGGTATGGCAAGGGCTACACATACGTCAAAGAAGAATTCGGGCGGCTTTTAGACAGCTTGTCGGATTTGATTGACGCCGGCATGAATGTTGTCCTGACGGCTCACAGCATTATCCGCAAGTTCGAGCTCCCAGAAGAAACGGGGGCATACGACCGGTATGAGCTGAAATTGGGACAAAAGGCCGGCAACCAGTGCGCCGCCCTGGTCAAAGAATGGGCGGACATGGTTCTCTTTGTGAATTACAAGGAAATCGTCATCACGACAAAGGACAACAAGAAGAAAGTCAGCGGCGGCAAGCGGGTCATGTACACGGCACACAACCCGTGCTGGGATGCCAAGAACCGGCACGGCCTGGCCGAAGAACTGTCTTTTGACTATCAGGAAATCGCGCACTGCATCCCGGTCATGAATACAACGCCGCCGCAGCCGCCCGTTTCTCCGGCAGTACCGCCACAGCCGGGACCTGCTGAACCGGATCTGATTCCGGAAGCACCTGCCCCGCCCAAAGAATCGCCGAAGCCGCCTGTCCAGGCAGAAACCAAGCAGCCCGACGTCCAGGCACCCGAAGCTATTCCCCAGGCCCTGGCAGACCTCATGACAGCCAACAATGTTACAGCCCAGGATATTCAGCAGGCCGTGGCTCATAAGGGATATTTCCCGGCCGATATGCCGATTGCAGATTACCCGGAAGACTTCGTCATGGGATGTCTGGTAGCGGCTTTTCCGCAGATGTTGCAGGTTATCAATCAGTTAAAGAAAGTTCCGTTTTAATGTTTTGATTAGGAGGTAATGACAATGACAGAAGAACGCGCATTTAGTTGGGATGATGAATTTACCGAAGTGGAAGACTCGTTTCAAATCGTCCCTCCCGGTGATTATGATTTTACGATCGTTGATTTTGAGCGGGCCCACTTCGACGGCAGCGACAAGATGCCGCCCTGCCCGATGGCCAAGCTGACATATGAAGTGCAGACGCCCGACGGCACGAAAGGGCGCATCCGCCAGAATCTCTTCCTGCACTCCAAAAGTGAATGGCAGCTGACTAACTTCGCCTGCGCTGTCGGCATGATGCAGCGTGGCGATGGCCATTTCCGAATTGCCTGGAATCAGCTCATCGGAGCGACAGGCCGTATGCAGGTCAGCGTCCGCAAGTACAATGGGAAAGATTACAACGACGTGAAACGCTTCTACGACAAGACGGCAGCTCCCAAGCTTCACAGCCGCAGAGTCAGCCGGCGCAGCGTCCTACTTACACACAGGGGGCGTTCTAAATGAGCAGCGACGTCACGCTGCGTCCCTATCAGCAGGAGGCCGAACAGGCCGTCCTGCATGAATGGGACAGCGGCCATACCAAAACACTCCTGGTCCTTCCTACAGGATGCCATGCCATCGGAGAAAAAGTATTGTTAGCGGATGGAAGCATTAAAAAGGTGGAAGATGTCCAGCTAAAAGATTGCCTATTGGGGAGCGATGGTACTCCCCGGCATATCCTTCAAATCATCCGTGGAGAAGGATATTTGTATAAAATTTGCCCGGTAAAAGGCAACACTTTCGTCGTAGATGAAAATCATATGCTAACGTTAAAACGAACCAAAGAATCGAATCATCCTGTATATCCAAGTGAAAAACATGGTGGTGAAATTATTGATGTTTCTGTAAAAGAATGGCTTACCTGGAGCAAGTGGAAAAAACATATCCACAAACTGATTCGAGCAGATGCCATTACTTTCTATCATTCTCATCAAGCCGATTATCCTATTGATCCTTATTTTTTGGGAATATTATTAGGAGATGGTAATTTGAATGGAGCCTCTGTCAGTATCACAACCATGGATGCTGAAGTGGTGAATGTCATTCACCAACAAGCAGAATTATTGGATTTGCGGATTCGTACAGAACCTGCTGGAAAAGCGATAACCTATATTTTTGCCAGTAAAAAAGCATATACTCGCTCTGCCTTTATTCGTTCTTTGAAAGATTTAGGCATGAGAGGAAAAACATCTGCTACAAAACAAGTACCTGATATATATAAAACGGGGCCCGTGGCCGTACGTCTTAACGTCATTGCTGGATTGTTAGATAGCGATGGCCATCTTACATGTAACGGCTATGATTTTATTTCTAAATCCGAACGCCTTTCTAATGATTTAGCCTTTATGTGTAGATCGGTTGGGCTCGCGGCCTATGTTACACCCTGTAAAAAGGGATGTAATAATTTTGTAGGAACATACTACCGGGTTAGTATTAGTGGGAACTGCGATAAAATCCCTATGAAAGTTAAGCGGAAAATGGCTACTCCACGAAAACAAAAGAAAAATGTTCTTGTTACCGGATTCACTGTGGAATCCATTGGGACAGGCGCATACATCGGCTTTACTGTTGATGGAGACAACCGTTATTTATTAGATGATTTTACAATCACCCATAATTGTGGCAAGACCATTGTTTTCGCCAAAATCGCTGAGGACCGGGTCCGGGTCGGCGAACGGGTCCTTATCATGGCCCATCGCGGCGAGCTCCTGGAGCAGGCCAGCGATAAAATCGAGAAAGCGACAGGGCTGATAAGTGCCGTGGAAAAGGCCGAACAGACCTGCCTCGGGTCCTGGCGGCGCATCGTCGTCGGCAGTGTCCAGACACTGACACGGGAAAAGCGGCTGCATCAATTCGCGGCGGACTACTTCGACACAATCATCATCGACGAAGCCCATCACAGCGTCTCAGACAGCTATCAGCGCGTCTTACAGTACTTTAGTGATGCCAAGGTCTTAGGCGTCACGGCCACGCCGGACAGGGCCGACATGCGCAATCTGGGAAGCTACTACGATAGCCTGGCTTACGAATACAGCTTAGTCCAGGCCATTAAAGAAGGCTATCTCTGCCGTATCGTAGCCCAGACGATTCCACTACAGATCGATATTTCCGGCGTCGGCTTTTCGGCCGGCGACTACAAGGCTGGTGAACTGGGGACGGCGCTGGACCCGTATCTCGACCAGATTGCCAGGGAAATGCAGGCCTACTGCAAAGACCGAAAGACCGTCGTCTTCCTGCCGCTCGTTGCAACGAGCCAGAAATTCTGTGACATCCTGAATGAAGCCGGCTTCCGGGCCGCCGAAGTCAATGGCAACAGCGAAGACCGGGCGCAGGTCCTGGCCGACTTTGATGCCGGCAAATACAACGTCCTCTGTAACTCCATGCTGCTGACGGAAGGCTGGGACTGCCCATCTGTAGACTGCGTCATTGTCCTGCGGGCTACAAAGAGCCGCAGCCTGTACAGTCAAATGGTCGGACGCGGTACGCGGCTCTTCCCAGGCAAGGAAGAAGTGCTGCTTCTCGACTTCCTCTGGAATACGGAAAAGCACGAGCTGTGCCGTCCAGCATGCCTCATCGCCGAAACGGAAGACGTGGCCAAGAAGATGACGGAAAAGCTCAACGAATCCGGCGAGCCAACAGACCTGGAAGTCCTGGAAAAAGAAGCGGCAGAAGACGTCGTCGCCGACCGCGAAGCCGCTCTGGCAGAAAAGCTGGCAGCCATGAAGAAGCGCAAGCGGAAACTGGTAGATCCGCTGCAGTTTGAAATGTCCATCCAGGCGCAAGACCTGGCAGATTACGTGCCTTCATTTGGTTGGGAAATGATGCCGGCATCGGACAAGCAGCTGAAGGCCCTGGAAAAGTTCGGTATCATCCCCGATGAAATCGAAAACGCCGGCAAGGCCAAGCTGTTACTGGACCGGCTCATCAAGCGCAAGGAACTGGGGCTTGCAACGGCTCGGCAAATCCGGCTGTTGGAGGCCCGCGGCTTCCGGCATGTCGGCACCTGGTCCTTTGCAGCGGCGTCTAAGCTCATCGGGCGTATTGCAGCCGCTGGCTGGCGGATGCCGGCCGGTATCATCCCGGCGACGTACCAGCCAGAATAAAGGAGGGCGGGCATATTGGAAAACATCAATCTCATACCCCTCCTGGACTATATTGACCCGTCGTTCTGCACCTATCAGGAGTGGGTAAATGTAGGCATGGCGTTAAAACTCGAAGGCTACAGCGTCGCCGACTGGGATACCTGGAGCCTTCGCGACGCCGGTCGGTATCATTCCGGCGAATGTGTCCGGAAGTGGAACACTTTTGACAATAACGCTACGTCTTTAGTCACCGGCGCTACGATTGTCGACATGGCGAAGCGGGGCGGCTGGACCTCATCAGCCGGCCCCGACATCGCCTATGACTGGGACGACATGATTCCCGAACGGGATGACCAGGTCGTTGTTGACAAGAACTGGGTCGAAGGGCGGGAGCTGGAAGCCCCCGGTGATAACTGGGACCCGGTCAAAGACCTCATCAAGTATCTTTCGACGCTGTTTGATAGTACCGACTACGTCGGCTATGTAACGAGCTCCTGGGAAAAAGACGGGAAGTTCCTGCCGAATAAAGGGAACTATGGCCGTACTGCAGGGGAACTCATCGAAGAGCTGACGGTCTGTGACGGAGACCTGGGAGCCGTCCTGGGGGACTACAACCCCAAGGTCGGCGCCTGGATCCGGTTCAATCCGCTGGACGGCAAAGGCGTCCGTAACGAAAACGTGACGGACTTCCGTTTCGCCCTGGTCGAGTCCGACTCGATGGAGCTGGAAAAGCAGAACGAAATCATCCGACAGCTGGAACTGCCCGTTGCCTGCCTGGTCTACAGCGGCGGGAAAAGCGTTCATGCCATCGTCCACATCGATGCCGGCAACTATGAAGAATATCGGAAGCGCGTCGACTACCTCTATGCCATCTGCCGCAAGAACGGCCTGGCCATCGACACGCAGAACCGGAACCCGTCCCGGTTGTCCCGGATGCCTGGCGTTATTCGGGATGGCAAGAAACAGTATCTCATCGACACCAACCTGGGCAAGGAAAACTTTGTAGAATGGCGTGAATGGATCGAGGCCGTCAACGACGACCTGCCGGAGCCAGAAAGCCTGAAAGACGTATGGAACGACCTGCCGCCGCTATCGCCGTCACTTATTGAGGGCGTGCTGCGGAAAGGGCACAAGATGATGCTGGCAGGCCCATCGAAAGCCGGCAAGTCCTTCGCCCTCATCGAGATGGCCATTGCTATCGCCGAAGGACGGAAGTGGCTCAACTGGTACTGCTCCCAGGGGCGCGTCCTGTACGTCAACCTGGAACTGGACCGGCCGAGCTGTCTGCACCGCTTCAAGGACGTATATGACGCCCTGGGATGGCCGGCCAACAACATTACCAATATCGACATTTGGGAACTGCGCGGCAAATCCATCCCTATGGATAAGCTGGCGCCGAAGCTCATCCGCCGGGCATCCAAGAAGAATTACACGGCCATCATCATCGACCCGATTTATAAGATCATCACAGGCGACGAAAACAGCGCCGACCAGATGGCCCACTTATGCAATCAGTTCGACAAGGTCTGCACCGAGCTGAACTGCGCCGTCATCTACTGTCACCATCACAGCAAGGGCGCCCAGGGAAGCAAGCGGTCCATGGACCGGGCCAGTGGCTCCGGCGTCTTCGCCCGCGATGCCGACGCCCTGCTGGACATGATTCAGCTGAACACGTCGGACCAGGTCGGCCTGCCTGGCACGGCCTGGCGCATCGAAGGGACGCTCCGAGAGTTCGAGCCCTTCAAGCCCTTGAACGTGTGGTTCGAGTATCCCATCCATCGCGTCGACGACAGCGGCGAGCTGGAAAAGCTCACACCAGACTGCGACAAAGCTCCATGGCAAAAGAGTCAAGATGTTCGTCATAAGAAAAAAGAAGAAAGAAAACAACAATTAGAAAATGCTTATAATGCCTGTTTAATAAATGGACAAGTAATGGTCAGTGATATAGCTGACTATCTTGACATAACGGATAAAACTGTACGTCGATATATAAACGAATTGGATGATTTTGTCGTAGAAAAAGGAGTTGTAACGAAAAAATAATTCCGGACATTTAATAAATTGTCTTTAATGTCCCCGATGTATAACAAAACATCTTTATGCAGACATTTAAATTTAAAGTCCGTATAAATATAGGGGCAAAAGGACGGACATTTAACTTATATATAATAAATGTCCCTGTGTATAAATCCGTGTGGGTCCTTGGGACAACAAATAGGGGAACAAGGGGGCTGAAAGTGCCCCTTGTCCCTATTCCTATTTGTGGTCCCTGAACCAGGACCATGCGGCGACGAAAGGAGTAGAAAAAATGATATTATCGGAGCCATCAGAAATGAATAGAAAAGACAACCTAATTTTACTTCCTATGATGTACGTAATAACAGCGTGTGCTTCATTCCCAGACTGCAATGACTGCCCCCTTTATGATATGGATACATATTTTAAATGCCTACTGGGGGTCCATGAACTTGGCGGTCGTCCCTATGAATGGGACCTGGACGCTTTGGAAAGGAGAAATCATGATGACAGATAAAGACATAATTCATTTCTTCGTGCCTATGCAGCGGATTCCGTCGGCGACGCATCAGATGAAGAAGCTCGTCGTCGGGCGTGATGGCAAGCCCCATACCTACGAGCCGCCGGCCGTCAAGGAAACGCGGGCCCTGTTCATGGCCAGCTTTACCAAGTTTCGGCCGGACCAGCCTATCATGGGGCCCGTAGCCTTGACGACGAAATGGCTGTACCCGCCGACGAAACTGCACCCGGAAGGAACCTGGAAGGCGACAAAGCCCGACACGGATAACCTGGTCAAGATGCTCAAAGACGTCCTGACGTCGCTGGGCTTCTGGCGGGATGACGCCCAGGTCGCATCGGAATGTATCCAGAAGTTCTACGCGCCGCAGTCCGGCATCTATGTCCAGATCGAGCCGCTGGACGACGATTAGGAGGCGCCTATGGGACGGAATGAAATGATTGCCCGGGCCCGGTCGGCGTTCCGTGAAGTCCTGGAGGCCATGGAAACGCCTCATGCCCAGCTCTTGCAGCGGGATCCGGACATCAAGGGCCTGGTAGAAAACATCGTCCAGCATGTGGAAAATGCCAGGAAGCCGGAAAACTGGCCCGTCGAGGAATATCCTGACGACTTCGAGAGATACCACCCGTCGGACCGCTGGCAATGGGCCTGGCTGCTCTTACAGGCGGCCTTCCTGGACAGCGACTTCGCGACGATCCTTTGTGTGCTGCGGGCCAATGGCTGTGAGCTGGTCAAGGATGACGACTATGGCTATGTCATCCGGCCCATCATCGGCGGTCATGGCTGGAATAGTATCGACCAGTATAACGAAACGAAGGAACCGCTGAACGATTATGTGAATTTATTATTACCTCTGCTGAAACGGCTGCGGGAAGAAGATCAGAAAGGCCATGTCGTCCCGCAGCGTGAACTGCAGCAGGGAAAGCTGGGAGGGAAAGGATGATAGAAATCAATCGGACGAAGGTCATTACGTGGAGGCTGATTGCCATATACTGTGTGGTATTCTGGATTGCCTTCACGGCAGCACTTATTTATTGCTCACAGTAGGAGGGATTACGATGGATGATTGGTATGCACCCGGACCGGTACACTGCCGGCAGATGACGGAAGAAGAACGGCAGTACTACCAGAAGCAACGGCAGAAACGGCAATTTCCATGGAAATCGAAACAAGGCCAGCGGGATTTGAATAATCACCAGTGGGGCAAGCATTGCCCGCCGGTATTGCGGTTTAAACGAAAGGCAGGTCATGGGTATGAAGATTAAAATTGATTTTGGCTCCATTAGCTTGAAACCTATCAAAGTAGAGCCTTATCTGGCTAAACGTATCATTTCGGTAGTCGACCTTTGGTGGAAGTCAGTACCCGGAGGGACGAAGCGCTACTATGGGGTGAGGGGCTGGCAGCGTTCCTGTCGGAATCACGCCGTAAAAAGCAGGGTCCGTCACGCAAAACGGAAAGCGGTCCGCGGGTATCGCTATAAAGGTGGCAAATAAAACGTTTTAGTTTCGCCGCTATAGCATTTAGATTCTATTTGCGGCAAATTACACATAGACGGGAGGAGTAAGGGCGTGGGACGCAAAAATAGACGACGAAAGAAAGAGCCGTCACACACGCCATGGACTCGTCGGCCGGAGTCCCAGGAAGTCCGGAGCCGCTGCGCATTCTGCGGGCGGCTTCTGGACGACGGGGACTTCTACTGGTTCCCGGACGAGTTCGGGCAGTTTGTGCGGAAGTGCAAAAACGAGCGGGATTGTTCCGCTCATCGTAAAGACGAAGCCGAAGAGGCGTTCCGTCGTGCTTTTAAAGGGAGGTAGTTCAATGTCAATCGTTCAAGGTCATAATGATTATGTTCTGATTATTACCAATTATCTGCTAAACTATGTTGCCTTTACGGACTACATCAAAGACATGGAAATGCGTATCGACGATATTACCTGGACACTCGATGAAGAGCCGGTCCCGAAAGTGCCGGCTTTGTCGGGTGCCGGCGGTTGTGGCGGCGGTGACGGGACGAGTCCGCAAGAATCGGACTACCTTCGGCATGAACAGCTCAAGGACGAACGGAAGCGACTGCAGCAGAACGTCAAGGACATCAAGACACGCATGGACCGCCTGGCGAAATGCTTCCACGAACTGGATGAAACGGACCAGAAGATTTTAGAGATCTACTACATCGACGGCGCGAAGAGCTGGGAATGGACGGCCAAGATGGTCAATGCCAGCACGTCCTTCTGTTTCAAACACGGCAAAGGCGCCTTGCAGGAACTGGCCAACCGTTACTTTGGACTACGGGCCATGCCCATACAAACACGATTTGTTTTTATTGATTAGGCGTTTTGTGGATAGATTGTGGATAACTTTTATTTGGGAAATATCCCGCGAATGAAAAAGGCAAAAAAGTGCGGTATAATGAAATCGTGAAAAGAGGGGCCGAAGGAATACAGCCTGATGGCGGTCATGCTGTGTTCTCGGCCCACACACTGTCACAGGTACACGCCTCCTTGTTTCAACTGCGGCGCGCTTGCTCATGCGCCGCTGCACGGCGGAGTAGCTCAATTGGTAGAGTAGTGGTCTCCAAAACCATCTGTTGAAGGTTCGAGTCCTTCCATTTCCGCCAAATTGCATACATAGGGACTTAGTTGTCCGTGTTTGGTGAATAGCCGGACAGGGTGACGGGTCTCTTTTTGGTACTGGATAAGAAAAAAAAGGCCTCGGCTGTATTTCGAGCCAAGACCTTTATACAGAAGCAATTCCCAGTTGCCTCTGAGTGTCATCTCCATCCTGAAAGGTGTTAAGTATACAAGAAAATTAATTCTTGTGTATGTAGATTTTAAAACACTTTTTACCGTAATTCCGAGCGTAATGTTTCACGCCGTTCTTATCGGTAAAAGACGCCCGCAGGATGTAGACGCCGAACTTATCTTTCCCCATGTGTTCACCTCCCTTCGTTGTGAACTCAGGGAGAACAGAGATGACTAAAGATATTTTATCATTAAACAGGGTATTTTATCAACAAAAAAGAGCCTGCGGAGACAGACGAGCTTTGCCTTCGTAGACTCTTTTTCCCCGTACTTGAAAGCTGGGAACAATCAAGTACGGATTGGTAACCACATGGGGACCATAAGTTCACTTATAATATAGCTCATTAGGGTATGTTAGTCAAATTACAAAAATGAATAAATATTTTACAAACTAAACTAAAAAAATATAATGTGATTTTTACAAAAAAATAGAGTGATATTTCGTACTAAATTTCAATATATATTTAAATATAAGGATGGTGGTGAGCATGTAGTGAAGCTGACAGAGAAACAGAAGCGATTTATTGATTATTATATTGAGACCGGGAATGCCACGGAATCGGCACGGCGGGCCGGATATAGTGAGAAATACATAAATACTAACGCTTCAAAACTACTACAAAATACTACAATCAAGGCCGCTATCACTGCCAGGCTCAAAGCGTTGGAAGACAAGCGTATCGCGAAGGCCGATGAGGTCCTAAAGTTCCTGACGGCGACGCTGCGCGGTGAAGTCAAGGATGAGCAGATTGTCGTGGAAGGCACAGGCGATGGATGCAGCAAGGCCAGTCTGGTAGAAACGCGGGCGTCTGTCCGCGACCGTATCAAGGCGGCGGAAAATTTGCTGAAGCGATACCCGTCCGATATGGATGCGAAAGAGCAGCAGTTAAAGCTGGCCAAGCTGGAACAGGAATTGAAGGACGCTGGGCAGGATGACGATAACGACGTCCAGATTATTGATGATATAGGAGCGGAATATGAAGACCATCAGACTGAGTGATATCATAGCGCCTCACTTCTGGGACTTACATCAGGATATAAAGCAGCATGGCCACACCTATTATTGGCTGGAAGGTGGCCGCGGATCTACGAAGTCGTCGGATGTCAGTGTCGAGATTCCGCAGCTTATTATCAAAAATCCTGAATGTCATGCTGTTGTACTACGAAAGATTGGTAATACCATCAAGAACAGCGTCTACCCTCAAATGCAGTGGGGCATTGATGCCCTGGGGTTAACGGATAAATTCCGCTTCAAGACGTCTCCTCATGAGATTACGTACAAGAAGACCGGCCAGAAGATACTATTCTTCGGCGTCGACGACCCGCAGAAAATCAAATCCATCAAACTGCCGTTCGGTTATGTCGGTATTTGTTGGATAGAAGAACTGGACCAGTTCAGCGGTATGGAAGAAATCCGCAACCTCAACCAGTCACTGCTGCGCGGCGGTCCTGTCTTCTGGGAGTTCTGTTCATTCAACCCGCCGAAGTCGCAAAACAACTGGGTCAACGAAGAAAAACTCTTTGATGATCCAGACAGGCTGGTCCATCATTCGACATATCTTGGCGTACCCAGGGAATGGCTGGGAGACCGCTTCTTTGAAGATGCAGAGAAACTCAAGGAACGCAATGAAACAGCCTATCGTCATGAGTACTTAGGCGAAGTTACAGGCACCGGCGGCGTTGTCTTTGAGAACGTTGAAGACATGGCCATGAGCAACGAACTTGTCGGAAATTTTGACAGGTTGTACTACGGCCTGGACTTCGGCTTTGCCGTGGACCCGCTGGCTTATGTCGCTATGTACTACGACGCAAAACGAGAAGATTTGTATATATTTGATGAGCTGTATAGGCAGAAGATGACGAACAGCCAGGCGGCTAAGGCCATCAAGCTTCGCATTAACGGCGGACGCATCCTGGCCGATGCAGCCGAACCGAAGAGCATTGCCGAAATGAGCGATTATGGGCTTCGCATTTCTGGCGCCCGCAAAGGTCCGGACAGTATAGACTTCGGGATGCGCTGGCTTCAGAACCGCGCGCATATCTACATCGACAAGCGGCGTTGCCCGAATACGTACAAAGAATTCGTCACTTACGAGTACGACCGCAACAAAGACGGTCAGTTCGTCAGCGCTTACCCAGATGCCAATAATCATAGTATCGACGCGGTACGCTATGGGCTGTCTGAAATCATGAACCGAGATAAAATCGTATCCCGGCGCGTTAATTTTTAGGAGGGAGCTTTTATGGATTACACGCTGCTTAAAGACGCTTATTATGGGTCCGGCGGCTTTGAAACGGGCCAGTACCTGAACAAGCACAAACGGGAAGCAGATGACGATTACCGCTTCCGCCAGAAAAACGCATACTACTTGAATTACTTCAGCCCTATCGTCAACGCCCTGGTAGATCCTATTTTTAAAAGGCAGCCATTACGTGACTATTCCGGGCCGGCGGCCCCGACCATCAAGGAATTCTTGAAAGACGTGGATACCAGTGGCACCGACATCCATATGTTCATGAAGCGGGCCGCCATCATGGCCAAAGTCTACGGCGTGTCGTTCATTGTCATCGACAATGTCCGTGAGCTACAGGCGCGGACGCTGGCCGAAATGCTACAGCAGCGGGAATTCCCCTTTGCTTATGTCCTGGGACCACAGGATTTGGTGGAGTATGGTATTGATAAGACGGGCGCTTTACTGTACATCCAATTTCAGGAAATCGCCAGTATCAAGGACGGCGCGCCTCAATATCGGTACGTTTATTATGACCGGAAGCGCTGGGAAGTCTGGGGCGATGAACTCATGAAGTCATCTGGCAAGCATGGTCTTGGCTGTGTGCCAGTAGTACCTCTCTTTTCGCGGATGCTGGAGCAGAAGACGATGCGCCCGGTGCCGGACCTGCTGCCGATTGCCCGGACGGCCAAAGCCTTGTACAATCATTGTTCCTGGTTGGGTGAAATTTTGCGGAACCAAACGTTCCCGCTATTGACAATTCCGTCACTGGACGTCAATGACCTGGTCGTCGGAACGAACAACGCGTTGGGGTATAACCCGGACTGCAGTCATGCGCCGGCATTCATCGCCCCGCCGTCTGATCCGGCGACGGTCCTGCAGAACCAGATTGCGTCGCTCATTCAGGAAATGTATCGTATGGCCAACTTGTCCTTCGTCATCAATACGTCGCAGAACAACAATAGCGGTATCGCAAGGCAGTGGGAATTTGAACGGACAAATCAGCAGTTGGCCAACTTCTCATTACAGTGTGCCAGAGCCGAAGAGGCCGTTATGGGAGTCGTGGCCAAGTGGCTGAACAGTGATATTGAGTATACCGTAACGTACCCCGATGACTTTGGTATCGTCGATGTGGCCAATGAATTGACTCAGGCGCAGATGGTCCTGGACATGGATTTGACAGACGGCTTGCGGGAAGAAGTGCTCAAGAAAGTTATGGCAGCTTATTGCCCAGACATTCCTGACGAGCGCTTCGATGAACTCGTTGAGCAGATGCAGAAGTCAGAGGAAGATAAGACGAATGCAGAGCCGACGGCCCCTGAAGGACCGCCAGAAGAGCCACCAACACCTAAGCCAGGCGAGGACAAGCCTGACGGGAGTGATGCTTGATGAAAAGCCCTATTTCGGGAATTTTGAAGCGGTTTAGCCAGGTATTCCAGCGGGCCGTTGACGCCGTTGCCCTTTACGTCATCGACAACTTGGATGAAGATGGGGATGTCAAGGCTGTTGTAGAACAGGCCTGGCTTACCTACAAAATCAGCGATGTCTTCATGGATGCTGTCAGACAGGCTGTAAAAGAAGCGTGTGAAGCCGGCTATGGCCAGACCATCCCTCTGCTCCCTTCGCAACTCGAAGAAGCCTGGGATGCGTCAGGAATGACCTTGTCGAAGAAACTCCATGGCGCTGATAAGGAAATGCGTGCCCGTGTCGTCGGGACCATCAAGAACCAGCTGAAACAGAACCGTCATGCCATGCAGGCGGCCCGGAATTTGTACGATGGATACCGCAGTGGGCAGGCAGTCGTCAGGCGGCAGGAAATGCCGAAGTATTTGCAGGATATTGTGAATTTTGCCAGGCGGTCGGAACTGACTGCCGCAGATGGGGCACAGATGCGCCAGCTCGTCCGCAGAGCCCGCCGACAAGTGGCGCTGATAGGAGAACATGGCGCCCCAAACCAAGCCCTTAGAACGGCGTACAGCGAGTTATTGAACGCCGTGGCCGATGGAAGCGAAAAGGCGTTGGACAGGGCTGTTCATGTGGCTCTGGAAGAAAAGAGCCGTTACGTGGCCGAACGTATCGCCCGGACAGAAGCGGCCCGTGCCTGGGCTGATGGCTTCCATGCCCGTTACGATACGGACGATGATGTTGCCGCTTACAAGTGGACGCTGTCCAGTCGTCATCCTCATTACGACATCTGCGACCTGTACGCGCAGGCAAACCTTTGGGGCTTGGGTCCGGGAATCTTTCCGAAAGATAAGACTCCTATACTGCCGGTTCATCCGCATTGCCTCTGTCATCTGTCGCTGGTCTATGTGACTGAAATCAACATGAGCCGGCAGCGCGATCAAATCAAGGATGGCGGTGATGCCTATCTTAAGCGGCAGTCTCATCAGAAACGCTGTCATTTGCTGGGTATCGACGGGGCCCATGCCTGGGAACAGGGGCGAGCCGACTGGCGCCAATATATGCGTAATTGGTCAAATGATATTGGAATCACGTAGGCGCTTTTTTGTTGCAATTTTATATCTTGTCTTTTCGCCGCCAGACGCGGACCGCAGACGTAAAAGAACGGTTCTTTTTTTATACCCAGGAGGTACAAAATGGCTTACACATTACAGCAAATTTTTGAAGCTTTAGGAAAAATCGAAAACGGCGGCTCTATGGTGGCTGACTTGCAGACCGAGATCAGCAAAGTACGCAGTGAAGCGGCCAATAATCGTATATCTCGGAACAAGGTGCTGGACGCCCTTGGCTTGCGTGATGGCGATAATGTCGACGATTCTATCAAAAATTTAGCGACGACCTTGTCCGTCCTCCAGCAGTTAGGTGGAGACCCTCAGGAAATGGGGACGCAGATGGAAACATTACAGAAACAGGTCAAGGATTTGACTGATAAGTATACGGCCAGTGAAAAGAAAGCTGCCGAAGAAAAGGCAAAGCGCATCCAGTCCGTCATGAAATCTCAAGTCATGGCTGCCCTTACAGATGGCAAGGCCGTTAAACCAGATGTCTTTGCACAGGTGTTGCTTAGCAACATTAGTGCCAAAGATGATGGCAGCCTTGTCTATAAAGATGGGGATAAGGAGCTTGCGGTTGCAGATGGCGTCAAAGGCTGGCTTAGTGCAAATCCTTGGGCCGTAAAAAATGACAGTCACTCGGGCAGTGGCTCGTCTGGCGGTAGCGGCTCCAGCGGCAAGGCGTATACGATGGATGATTTAAAAGACATGTCCAGGGCCGAAATCAATGAGCACTGGGCGGATATCAGTAAAGGAGTGAAAGAATAATGGCAATCACCACATTTATTCCTACGATTTGGGAAGCCAGATTGCTGGCACATCTAGATAAAGCCTTGATTTACGGCAACTTATGCAACCGTGATTACGAAGGCGACATTTCCCAGGCCGGCGATACGGTTATTATCAATCAGATTGGCGATATTGCTATCAAGGACTACAAAAAGACGGAAGACATCACACTGGATGACGTCGATGGCACGCCGACCCAGCTCAAAATCGACCAACAGAAATACTTTGCTTTCAAGGTCGATGATGTCGATGCCGCTCAGGCCAATGTCAACTTGATTGATACGGCCATGCAGCGCGCTTCTTATGGCGTCCGCGATGTCGTGGATCAGTATATTGCCAGCTTCTACAAGAAAGCCGGCGTAACGCAAGGCCTTGGTTCGGATACCACGCCGCTGGCATTGACTACAGCAGCACAGGCCTACGAATCCTTGGTCGACCTCAAATGTGCATTAGATGATAAGAACGTCCGGGCAGACGGCCGCTTCGTCGTCGTCCCGTCCTGGTTCTATGGCCTGATGCTTAAAGACGAACGCTTCGTTGCCGCTGGTACGGCCAAGACTGACGCCGTCCTGTCCAATGGGTTTATCGGCACGGCGGCCGGATTCAATATTTATCAGTCCAACAACGTCCCGAATACGGCCAATGCGAAGTACAAAATCCTGGCCGGCACAACAGATGCCATTTCCTTTGCATCCCAGGTCACCAAGACGGAAGCCTTCCGGCCCGAAAAATCCTTCTGTGATGCTATTAAAGGGTTGTTCGTTTATGGGGCTCAGGTCGTGCAGCCGAACGCCTTGGCCTGCATGACGGCAAACCCGACTGCCGGCGCGTAAGCCAATGGAATTGAAGATTGAGGTCCAGGGCCTGGATGAAGCTATTTCCAGGCTGGACCGCATTTCCAGAGGCGCGCGGCAACAGCTTCGTTCGGCTATGTTGTCATCGGTCCGTGACGTTCAGCGGACAGCCCGTGAGAAACATAAATTTGTTACGCGTTCTGGTGAGGCTGAGCGATCCATTGAATCCAACGTACAGTTCAGTGGGGATACCTGGGTGGGTACAGTCGGGACGACTCGCAAGGTTACCATTTACCTGCACCAGGGGACGCCGAAGCATGTCATTACGCCGAAACGGAAATTGGCTCTGCGCTGGACTGCCGGCGGCAAATTCGTTTTTGCGAAACGAGTTTATCATCCGGGAACCAAACGGGACCCCTTCATCTTTAATGCAGCCAACGCCAATAAACGGCAAATCATCGGCCGGTTTGAAAATGCTGTCCGACGGGTTTTTGAGGAGGTAAAATGATGGAATTCATTACATTAGCAGATATTACAGACAACATCCTAACGTGCAGAGACTGTGACGTCGACTATGCCAATGATTACCTTCATCGTTTAGCCGCTTCTTTCAGCCTGTCTGACGCTGATATTCAACTGCCGCCGCGCCTGGCCATTAAACAGCTGGGAAAAGCGGTGGCCTGCCGGGAATGTGCCGCCTCTATGGTTGGCTCGGATACGACGGTCATGGTTGATGGTAGCCGTTCTGAAGATATTTATTTCCAGAAATATAAGATGTACGTCCAGATGGCAAAAGACCTGGAAAGCCGGCTGACTTATGCTGACTTTGCTGTCGACGGCATTGATGGCAGCGGGAAAGGGGGCGTCGGGGTAATCCGCTTATCCCGTGCATGATGAACCGATTCCGTCAGATTGCCAATGAAATCTGTGAGATTTTGAAAGATGAATTCCCTGATATGGTATGGCTGAATGCCGTATCTGGCCCGGCGTATCCGAAGGAGCTGACCGGGTATATCTGCTGTGACTCGATTACTTACGAGCCATTCAGCAAAGGGAAGCGCCAGGCTTCGGCTGTCTTCACGATTGAAATTATCTCACCAAACCCGAAAGGGAAAGAGACAGATGCGCAGTATATCGAAGACTTTGCCATGGAAGTTGATGAAGTGCTGCGTGAAAACGAAACAATTGATGGCTGGGCCGAAAGCAGTAACGTCGATAAGATCTTATTTGCTACACCGGCAGGGATGACGAACATCGGCCTGGCCATTTTCCAGTTCACAGTTACGTATACAGAATAGGAGGGTGCTTATATGGCACGTAAATATGCAACACCGACGAATACCGGCTCTGTAGCTACCGCCGGCAAGGATTACCTGATTTACCTGAATACGGGCGAAACGGAAGCTACGCCGACCTGGACCTTGCTGGGTGGTCAGCGCAGTGGTGATTTGACGCGTAAGGCCGATTCCATTGACGCCAGCAATAAAACGTCTGGTGGTTGGAAGTCTTCGCTGGCCGGGCTCCGCGAATGGAGTATTGACCTGGAATCTGTCGTCATTTTGAACGATGCCGGCTCTCAGTTCCTCGAAGATGCTTTCAATGATGGCCAGCTGGTCCATGTCAAGTTTGAATATCCGGATAAGAAATATCGTACCGGCTGGGCGGCTGTTACTGATTTCAGCCTGTCGACGAAATACGACGATGCTGCCACGATTAAAGGTACGTTGTCCGGTAATGGTCCGTTGTCTGAATTAACAACACCCGGTGCGTAAGGAGGATTGAACCATGAAGAAAGTCCCTTTTGATTTGTTCGGTGACGGGCAATATATGTACTTCAATATTGCCCGTCTGATGCAGTTGGAACAGGCTTGCGGCGAAGGCATCAGTACTATCGTCAGCAGGAATGAATTGAACCTGAATGTCCTGACGAAGATCTTCATGATTGGCCTGGCCCATCATAAGAAGCACAATGAACTGTGGTACGCAGAACGCATCCAGGAATTGCTTGACCAGGGCAAGAGCCTGGAAGAAGATTTCTATATTCCGGCCGTTAAAGCCATCGCCGGCAGTGGCATCCTTGGCAAGGCCGCGTATTATGGCGCTTTCCCGGAAGAGTTGACGGAGAAAGCCCGGCAGGACGTAGCTGACGAAAAAAAAGATTAGAGGCGGAGGGAGCCAGCGACAAGCCGCCCCCGTCTTTTTATGAGTGGCTGGAGTGGGCAGAATCGCAGGCTTATGGCCCCTTAGGACTCAAGCCATGGGAATTCTATCGGTTGTCTCCCATGGAGCTAAGCAAGCTCATTGATGGCTACCAGGTGCGCCGGGAAGACCAGGCGTTTACGACGGCCTGGTTCGTTAGCAACATGATAAGTGTTCACACAAAACATCCCGTACCGGCCAAAGAATTGGCCCGGCCGTTCCTGCATGAAAAGACAGACGGCGAACGGGAACGTGAACGCAAGGCGTTTTTAGAATCATTCAAGAGTCAACGAGAGGAGGCGGGGGTTGATGGCGACAGTGACGAGTATCTTGGTCAAGATTGGGGCGAATAGCTCCGAGCTTCGCAGGGAATTGTCGGCTACGAAGGCCGAGTTAAAATCTGCATTGGGAGAAGAAACGTTATCGGCGTCGAAGGCCGCTGTCATGAGTATTGCGGGGGTAGCCGCTTCCCTCGGTGCATTAGGCGTCAAAGCCGTCCAGGCGGCCGGGAACTTCCAGCAGGTCCAGGCGGCTATGACGAATATGTTGGGTAGTGCAGAGCGGGCCAAGAACCTGCTCGGCCAGTTACAGGACTTTGCGGCCAAAACGCCTTTTGAATTCAATGATGTGGCCGCGGCTTCGCAGAAATTCCTGGCCTTTGGTTTTACAGCAGAACAAATCATCCCGACATTGAAAGCGGTTGGCGATGCCGCCGCCGGCGTAGGGCTGGGAAAAGAAGGGATTGACCGGATTACCCTGGCTCTGGGTCAGATGGCGGCAAAATCGAAAGTCCAGAGTGATGAAATGCTGCAGCTGACAGAAGCCGGGATTCCTGCCTGGCAGATGCTGGCCGATAAAATTGGTACATCTGTCCCGCAAGCTATGGACATGGTAAGCAAGGGGGCTGTCGACGCTCAGACAGGCTTACAGGCCCTCGTCGGTGGCATGGAAGAGAAGTTTGGCGGTATGATGGACCAGCAGGCACAGACGATTACAGGCACGTGGTCAAATATGATGGACGGCCTCAGTCAGTCTGCTATTGCCGTCGGCCAACAGATTTCGGATGCCTTGAATTTACCGGATCTTTTTTCCTCTTTGGGAGATAGCTTACAGCAGTTTGCTAATCTCGTAAAAAATCAAGGTATTGGCGAAGCCTTGTCGCAGATGATTCCGCCTGAAGTGGAAGTTGCCGCGGCGGGCCTTGCAACGACCCTTACAGTAGCAACGATTCCAGCACTGCAATCATTCGCTCTCAATGCAAAACTGGCCGCTGCTCCGCTGGCTGGATCTTTTCTGACAGGCCTCAACACTTTGAAAAATGCATTGGCTACGATTCCTCCAGGTATGGCAGCCGCAACTACTAGCTTTACGTTGATGAAGACCGGGGCTGTATCTGCGGGAACAGGTTTGCTGAGTTTTGCAGGTAGTCTCAAAGGGGCGATTACGTCACTGCCGCAAGTCGTTTCTGGCATTGGCCGATTGGTACTGGCTTTCGGTCCGCTTGGCCTGGTTGTTGCCGCTGTTGGCGTCGCTATTGCCGCCTTTGTCGCATCGGGTCATAATCTGACGGACTTCCTGAACGTCGTACCTGGGACGATGAAAGCCGTGAATATGGCCGGCACTGCGTTGAAACAATTATGGGGTGAATTAGGGCAGGCTATCAGTAATCTAGTTTCTGCCGCTGCGCCTCTGATTACCTTGTTGGCTACGGTATTTACGGCAGCTATTTATGTTATTATCGCAGTCATCAACGTCGTCGTTGCGGCCTTGTCGTTGTTCTTGACCGTCATTGCCAATACCATTACGGCAGGCATTGCCGCGTTTAACTGGCTGTATGATGGCGTTTCATCGGCGCTGAGCCGCGTGGCCGACGCCCTGGGGGATATGGCCAACTCAATCCTGCCAGACTGGGCCAAGAGCGGGCTGGAAACTATCCGCAGCTTTGTGAAGACCGCTATCGGCTGGCTGCAAAGCCTCATCCAAAAGATTTTTCAGACAAATAACGCCATGAGTAACGCCGGCAGTGGCATGACGTCTGAAGAAAAAGCCAAGCGTCAGGCAGCGCAGGCCATCCATGATAATCCGCCGAAAGTATCCGATGACACGGACTACACGATGCCTACATTCGGGCAATTTGGTGGTGGTGGAAGTACTGGCGGTAGTAGCGTAGCGTCTGGCAGTAGCGCAAGTGCAGGCTCTTACGACCCGCGAGCTGGGGCCATTTATAACGCTCAGGCGCTTAGTCGACTGCCATATGGCACGGGTGATGGCCAAGTTGTTTGCACGACATACATTGAAAATGCTTGGTCGAATGCTGGTGTATCGAATGCCTGGGATTTAGGTCCTAATGCAGATTACTGGGCTCAAAATGCAGGGGGTGCTTTTCATCCGGCAAGTTCTGGGTATACTCCCCGACCTGGTGACGTGGCCATCACGAATGACGGTGAAGGTGACCCCACTGGACATGTCATCATGATTGATGGAAACGGTACTGGTTATTATGCCGCTGGTGGCAGTGCTGGCGTGTCTACGCACTATAGCACGGACCATCGTCAGGCTTTTGATGTCTATGGCTATATTAATATGGCCGAATATGCCGGCTTCTCAGATACTGGTGGACATCAAGCACGTCAGCCTCAATTCAACTGGGACCAAAGCGTTTATACGCAGGCCATCAAGGCCGCGGCTTCAGCCTACAATCAGGATCCGGCGCTGCTGTTAGCCTTGACCATGAAAGAAAGTGGCGGCAATACAGTCAGCGGCATTTCGATGGATGGTGGCAATGGCGGCGGTATGATGCAGGTCCTCAGCGGAGACCAGGACGTTGCCGATGGCAATGGCGGCCGCGTGAAGATTAGCGACTTATACCCTGATTACCAGAGCAACGTTTATTCTAATGCCTTGGCCGGGGCAGCCATGTTACAGGATAAAATCAACGCCAATGGCGGTGATGTATGGGCTGGCGTAGCTGACTATTACGGTGGCAGCGATAAGGCGGAATATGCTGCCGAGATTCAATCTAACTACAATCAGGTCAAGGCTCAAGGGGCCGGTGGAACGGGTAGTAACGATTTTGCTCAGCGTATGGTCAATTATCGCAAGAAGATGGCTGACCAGGCACTCCAGACCCATCAGCAGATTGATGACAGTTATGCCCAGTCTACGGCAACGCAGGTCGAGCTGACAGACCGTAAGTTTAAAAAAGAATGCGAAAAATTGAATGAGTCCAAGGCCTTCAATGCGAACTATCAGAAGGATAAGGAAAAGCTGGATGCTATGTACGCCCAGGAACATCTGAAAGCTGTCGAAGCTGATGCGCAGAAGGAAGCGCAGATTAAAGAAAAGGCTGTCACCATGGCCGCCGATAAGAAGACCAATGCGCCCGCTCTGACTGACACGGCCAGCGATAAGGAACTGAGCAAAATCGA
>NZ_APHY01000032.1 GCF_000417505.1 Megasphaera sp. NM10 | reverse complement strand
GGCGTCGTTGATGTAGTATTCGGCCTGGACGTTACTAGCCCGCAGCCCGCAGGAGATTGATCAGACTGCCATAAGCGGCGCCGCGGCCGTGACCGACGTGGAGCGGCCCTGTCGGGTTGGCACTGACGTATTCGACCTGGATCGTGTCTTCTTTGCGCAGCGGTGCATGGCCATAGGCATCGCCGGCAGCCAGGATCTGTTTGAGCGTATCGTAAATGACGTCATTCTTCAAGAAGAAGTTGATGAAGCCGGCACCGGCGATTTCCGCATGGTCGAGCCAGGGATAATCCATGCCGTCGACGATGGCCTGGGCAATGAGTCTCGGTGCTTTATGGGCGACGCGGGCCGACTGCATGGCAATGTTGCTGGCGAAGTCGCCGAATTCCTTCTGCGGCGGTACTTCCAGTGCGACGTCGGGATAGTCGCCGGCTGGAAGAGTGCCGGCTGCAATAGCCTTGTTCAGGGCTTCCGTAATGCCCTGCTTCAATAAATCCTTCATTTCCATTACGCTTGATCCTCCTGCACGGTTATGGTTAATTGTGTATAATTGGCACTGACGCCTTCGATATGGACGTCGTAGCCCAACTGAATCGTACCGACTCCATCGAGCAAGTCGGCGCGGCATTCATAGGTCTTCATCTGCACGTCGAACGTGCCGACCGGTGTGTCATACTGGGAGCGCGTCACTTTTCCCTTGCGGAATTCCTGACGCTGGCGGAGCTTCCCAAGGCGCAACAATAAGACGGACCCTCCGGGTAACACCTTGATGACCGTCGTAACGCCCTTCATTTCCGTCAGCTCGCTTTCTTCGTAGACGATGTACTGCGTCCCGTCCTTGACGTAAAACTTACCTTCGGAAACGAGCTCCATTTTCAGCTCTTCTCCCTCTTTGTTACGTTGGATACTTTTTACACTTACTAAGACAGGTTTCAATGTATTCCACCTTTCCTATCACAAATCCAATGTTACTATTATATAACAAGTGCTGGGAAAAAGAAATACTTTTTTTCACTTCATTTCAATCAGAAAAGACCAATACTTCTTGGGCATATAACTGCGGCGCAGGGCCTCGTTGCGGCACGATGGCCTGGCCCAGGTCGAAGATATCTGCCCGGACAGCCGGCTGGGCCTGGTCTTTTCTGAGCAGCGCTTCGTCCCGGTCGATGACGGCCGACAAATAGCCGAAAAAAGTTCCATCATAACTGTAAATCATCGCTACCGCTCCTAAAACAGACTCATCGGTTCATAAGCCGTCTGGGCTGACGGCCGGGCCAGGAGCAGCTGGCGGATGCGGACCGGGTCCGTCGTCGCTCCATAATATTTTCCCTTGCAGGTAATGAAATACTGGGCCCTCTTGAGGACGATGCCCAGGCGGCGCAGTGTGTCATACGACAAGAAAGCCTGGCTCCGGGCCGCACAGATGCGCCGGGCCGAGGTGACGCCGATGCCGGGGACGCGCAGCAAAGCGTGGTACGACGCCCGGTTGACTTCGACCGGGAAAAACTCCGGATGGCGCAGGGCCCAGCAGGCCTTGGGGTCCAGGTCGAGGTCGAAATCAGGCGCCTCGTCAGTCAATATCTCATCGGCTTTGAACTGGTAGAAGCGCAGCAGCCAGTCAGCCTGGTAGAGGCGGTGCTCCCGCAGGAGCGGCGGCTTGGCGATGGCCGGCAGGTTGGGCCGGTCACGGCCGGGACATAAGCCGAATAATAGACGCGCTTCAATTCCACCTTATCGTATAAGGCCTGGCTCAGGCGCAGGATCGTCCGGTCGCTGTCCGGCGTCGCACCGACGATGAGCTGCGTCGTCTGGCCGGCCGGGACGAAGGAAGGCGCCTTCTTATGATGTTTCTTCTCTTCCCGCCGCTCCAGGATGCCCTGGCGAATGTGCCCCATGGGACCGAGGATGTTTTCCTTCGTCTTCTGCGGCGCCAGCAGGCGCAGACTCGGCGCCGACGGCAGTTCGATGTTGACGCTCAGGCGGTCGACGTAGCGGCCCAGTTCACGGATGAGCTGGGCACTCGTCCCGGGGATGCCCTTCATGTGGATGTAGCCGTTGAATTTCTTTTCGTCCCGCAGGATGCGGGCCGTCCGGATGAGGAGCTCCGTCGTATAGTCCGGCGAACGATAGACGCCGGAACTGAGGAACAGGCCTTCGATGTAATTGCGCCGGTAAAAGGCGATGGTCACGTCGGCGATCTCTTCCGGCGTCAGGATGGCCCGTTCCGCTTCCCGGCTGGCCGCGTTGACACAGTAGGCACAGTCGTAGATACAGCGGTTGGTCATGAGGATCTTGAGGAGCGACACACAGCGGCCGTCAGCCGACCAGGTATGGCAGATGCCGCAGACAGCCCCATTGCCGATGCCCCCGGCCTGGTTGGCCCGCCGGCTGCCGCTGGACGAACAGGACACGTCGTACTTGGCCGCGTCGCTGAGAATATGCAGTTTCTGTTGAATCCGGTCCCAATCCATGATAAAGCCCCCCTCTTTTCCTTTATCATAGCATAAGGCCGGCCCTATTGCAAACGTATGTTTTGATTGGCCGGTCGCCAGTCGCAGGTCGCAGGGCACATCTGTCTTTCGTAGGGGCTCGCACGTGGCGAGCCCGTCCGGAATATGAAAATTTTCTCGCCACTAGGCAAAAGCGGGCGCCCCACGTGGGCGCCCCTACATTTGCGGTCTGCGGACTGCGAACGGCGGGCGCCCCTACAGCGGAAAAAGGGCCTGTCGCACGTAATCGTGCACAGGCTCTTTTTATGTATGCAAAAACATCATAGCTTTATGGTCGTTCTTCGTGGACGGTTTGCTCGGACTCAGAAGCGGCTTTGCCGCAATAGACTCTGGAAATCAGGCGCAGGAGCGCCAAAAGGCTCCCCTGTGAAGGGGAGCTGA
>NZ_APHY01000031.1 GCF_000417505.1 Megasphaera sp. NM10 | reverse complement strand
GATTAACCAATACGTAGATGATTACAACAACATACGGCCCACGAGGCATTAGGCTACAAGGTTCCCAACGAGTTTTACTTTGCTTGCTTCGCTGCTTAGAATAATTCTGCTTACTGCCACTCTTAAAATTTTAGAACGTGGTCTTGACAAGGGGCCCATTATATTCCATACCACCCCCCCTTATTTCTATTTCAATCCACGCACCCGTGAAGGGTGCGACTCGGCGCGCACCGTTCACCGCTCTTCATGTGGAATTTCAATCCACGCACCCGTGAAGGGTGCGACTTCGTCAACTTACTGTAAATTGCGCTCATGCTTCATATTTCAATCCACGCACCCGTGAAGGGTGCGACATGGCTATTGAAATCGGCATGGAAAACATATTTGCAATTTCAATCCACGCACCCGTGAAGGGTGCGACATTCAAAACATAAAGGATGGCTTGCTCCGTCAGTCATTTCAATCCACGCACCCGTGAAGGGTGCGACGATACGCTGACGGCACAACGGAGTTTAAAATGACCATTTCAATCCACGCACCCGTGAAGGGTGCGACAGCCGCCGCGCCAGGTCAATCCTTTGATGACATGGGATTTCAATCCACGCACCCGTGAAGGGTGCGACATAGGTTTGATTCCCTGCTTGTGGCACTCATTGTAATTTCAATCCACGCACCCGTGAAGGGTGCGACACGACGACATCGATTACCTGGCTCAGAAGGAAGAAATTTCAATCCACGCACCCGTGAAGGGTGCGACTTCATAAGGGTGTGACTCCAGACTCCTATGGCCGTATTTCAATCCACGCACCCGTGAAGGGTGCGACTGACGGCGACCGTCATGAGCTGGGTCAACACGATATTTCAATCCACGCACCCGTGAAGGGTGCGACGTGTTCAAACAAGGACTTGACGAGAGACTTCTCACAATTTCAATCCACGCACCCGTGAAGGGTGCGACATTGTTGCATTATGGCCGTTGGATTTCTCCATGGTGATTTCAATCCACGCACCCGTGAAGGGTGCGACCAAAACGCCGATTACAAACGACGTCCTGGGAAACCTATTTCAATCCACGCACCCGTGAAGGGTGCGACCGCCCAAACGGTAGGAGCGTGATAGCATGACGAAACATTTCAATCCACGCACCCGTGAAGGGTGCGACAAGAAATACTTATCAGTTGGTCTTAGGAGGAATATTTCAATCCACGCACCCGTGAAGGGTGCGACGGCCCTGACGCCTATCGGCTGCATCACGATCAACATTTCAATCCACGCACCCGTGAAGGGTGCGACGGCATGGACCGCCTGGCAGCAGGCGGATTTGATGCGATTTCAATCCACGCACCCGTGAAGGGTGCGACCAAAACGCGCGACAACACCGTTCAGCGTACTCGTCATTTCAATCCACGCACCCGTGAAGGGTGCGACACGAAAATAACCATCCGCTATAGGCCGGGCATTGATATTTCAATCCACGCACCCGTGAAGGGTGCGACGTTTTTTCTTCCATGCCTAGCACCTCACTTGATCTATTTCAATCCACGCACCCGTGAAGGGTGCGACAAAGATGCCCTCGGTCATCCCATATGGGCCAGGATAATTTCAATCCACGCACCCGTGAAGGGTGCGACATGGACCGAAAAGAGGTCGTCCTCCGATTTTTCCGGATTTCAATCCACGCACCCGTGAAGGGTGCGACGACAACGCTGATGCCGCTCCAGCAGCTGGAGAGCTCATTTCAATCCACGCACCCGTGAAGGGTGCGACCTGCTTCGACGTCATGGCGTTCATGTAGCTCAGGACCATTTCAATCCACGCACCCGTGAAGGGTGCGACGCACAGAATTGGCAGAATACGGTATCGCAGTTGGCATTTCAATCCACGCACCCGTGAAGGGTGCGACCGGGCCATGTACTGCCCGTAGGACAGGCCGGCGCGCCTGATTTCAATCCACGCACCCGTGAAGGGTGCGACTATCTCCATACCGTGTCGCGAGTATAGGTACTTGATATTTCAATCCACGCACCCGTGAAGGGTGCGACAGCCTTCAAATTGGCTCAGTCACTATCTGCTCTCTCATCAATCATATTGCGAACTGATTGATGAGCAGTTCAATTTTTGAGTCAATTATCCGGATATTGCTCATTTTTATAGAAATCAAGACGGGTGCGAAGCTCTGATATATTTTATGTGTGATTCTGCTTCGCACCGCTTTTTTTGCTTGGTTAAATCATCCGGGTACACGTAACATGTTCCGGAATTTTACTTTCATCTACAGTGATATCGTAGTCCGTATAGTTTCTGGGAGCAATGACGCCATCTTTTTTCTGGACATGAATAGTGTCAAAAAGTTTATAAGCTGGAGCATTCCCCAGTTCACTATCATGCTTGAAAACGATGAGTTCGCGGACGGCCATATTCCCTCTGGCAGCAGAATGGTCATATTCAAACATATTAATGATGGCCTTCCATAAATACTGCAAATCATCTTCGCTGAAACCGGTCACTTTCCGGGCCAGGTTAGCCGATACGTAGCCATCTACACGATATAACGCATAGGGAATGATGTACTTTCTGCCAATTTCGGTATTTTTGTTTTCAGCATCTTTTTCCGTCGTGATGGCGACACGGGTAATGGTGACTTCCTGTGGCATGATGGGATCAATGCTGCGGGCAAAACCCAACTGAACAGGACCGCGAACTTGGCCACAATTGAGGGCACTTTTGACAAAGGTCGTCATAACGGCGCCAAAGGTACGTATGTCAAAGAAATTCTGGCACATGAAATCACAGATTTTACGGTCCAGTTCCGGATCGCTTGTCTTCATCTTTTTGATGTCCTTTTCTTCTTTAACCCCTACATATTCCAAGGCTTCTTTATCACTGCGCTGCAAAGGAACGCCTTCTTTAACGTAAATACGATAGCCGGGTTTATCTTCGCAAATCGTTTCGATGCAATTGCGTATCTTACGCTTCAAGCAGACATCGGTAACCAGGCCATACCCCGTTTCCGGATCCACACGCGGCATATTACCGGCATCGGGATCACCATTGGGATTACCATTTTCTACGTCAAACAGGATGGTAAATTCATAGCGATTCTTAATGGGTTCTGACATTTTATTTTTCCTCCTTCTTCACATACCGTTTCTGGGTCTGATGGTAATAGCCTAAAATAAATAAGCCTTGATCCGTCAAATTCATCCGCGCAGGAATAGGCTGGCCATTCATCTCGATTTTCCCTTCCAACTCTGTAACCATTTTTTCCAGTTCAATTTTCAATCCCTTTCTGTCATTCAATTTGCGTAAATGGTGATTGGCCATTTTCAACAAAATCGGAAATACCCATCCTGGGGTCGCAGCCGCACTATTAAAAAATCGATCCTTAATCGT
The DNA here is from genome assembly GCF_000417505.1 of Megasphaera sp. NM10. Taxonomy (GTDB): domain Bacteria; phylum Bacillota; class Negativicutes; order Veillonellales; family Megasphaeraceae; genus Megasphaera; species Megasphaera intestinihominis. The sequence goes on along the minus strand of NZ_APHY01000031.1, from coordinate 5,012 downwards.
GCTATTTATTCCTTTCCGATTCTTTTCTGAGTCGGGAACCTTACCGCGTCCATTATCTTTTTCATGGGCTTTTTCCTGAATTTGTTCTAATACAGAGAACAGTCTGCCTAATACATAGGCCGTATTCGTACTTTCTTCATTCAACGCCACAGTTATCGTCTCTCCTTTCGGGAAATTCTTCAATAAACAAGCCTTGATGATAGCGGCTTTTTCAGCAGTAATTTTATAGATATGCTTATCTTTATCATCTTGATCTGCTTTAACTCTCAGCATGACGTGGTTGTATAAAGCCTGCGGGTAAGGCGTATCCGAGAGGATGCTCCGCATCACAGCCCCTGCCAGAAGTGGGGATGCTTTCTCATACTTTTTATCAGGTTTTCCTTTCGTGTCCTTACGTTTAGGATTCACTGTTACCCCCAACAATCTCCCTAATGGCAAGTAAGCCCGATACTGCTGAGGCATAACGATTTCCAGTCTTTCATAATGTTTGCGCACGTGGTCGATAAAATGACCGAACGTATCTTGTAAGAAAAAACGGACTGAGAGTCTGGCTGCATTTGGCGATAACCCTAAGATATAAAAAGGCGTATCGGGATGGATGGGAACTCCTTGAAAATCAAAGGGCATCCCTTTTTGGATGTGAGAAAACAAGGCATCAAGTGTCTCATCATCAATAGTGTCATCATCTTCAAAAACGGCGCTATGAAGCAAATCCTGATAGGCTTCTTCCCCATTGGCTGCCCAATAGACGACAGTCGTATTGCCAATGACCTTGCAATGCTTTTCATCGGCGATGAGTTGATTCAATACCGTCGTGTAGGCGAAAGCGGCATGTTCACTGACAGGAGCATTATAGCACTGTCCCTTTGAATGACCGTATGATTCAAAAGCCTCTGCGTTAAAGGATACTAAGGAAGCTCCCGAAGACTGGGCACCGCGGACGCCTTTGATATTAGGATGGATGCGGGCAATGGGTCCTATTTTCCCTGTGACTAAACACTGCCCTTTGACAGCATCATCAGATGGTTGATTATAATGAGCATCCCAGGCGCTCCTGATGGTTTCATCATCTTGAACAAAGACGCCTTCAACCGCATACATTACATTGGCTGTTAATAGGTTGGTGGTCAGGTACGGTTTCAATACGGAATGATTTTCTGCTGTTTCCGGATTCCACGTCGTAAAGAACCGCTTCAAAGCCGCTGCTGACGGCGTGTGGACAGCTTCTAAGATATCTAAATGATATTGTTTCATCGTTTCAAAACAAGCTACACTCCGTTTTTTATCCTTTTCCCATTTTGTTGCCGCATCTCCCGTTATATCTGCCGTCTTATTTTCCTTAGGCAGGCCCAGGCAATATGCAGCATTCGCCCATAAGAACTGCGGCCGGATGCCCGACGATTTTTTCACGCCTTCCGGCAGCATATGGGTAGTAGGCACAGATACCTTCTTTTTTCCCCGCATCACTTCTTTTTCCAAAGACAGGATACCGATGACTTCGCCCTGTTGATTCAGATTCACAGCATAAGAAATCTTATAGTTTCCCCATCCTGGTTTGGCAATAGCACCCTGTCGGGCTAAGGTTTCATAGTAATCTACCAATGATTGTAAAATCATGAGTGCACCTCACAATCCCGCAAATCCAGGACCCCGTTATGTAAGGTCGCCTTGAAGAACATAGGCCGTATGTGCTGTAAGTCGGAATAATCCATGTCATACAGCATATACCCTAATTCCTTATCTTCCCCGGCATAGGCTGTCGGCACACTGTCAAATTCATATTCCCGGAAATTGACAGGAAATTCCCGGCAGCCAAAATAAGGCGTATGATAGCATTGCCCCCGTTTCAGGCGGCGGCGGATGATATCCTGGAACTTTCCTGCATTGTCAGAAGCATTGGCCTTATCAGTCAATTCAAAATGCGCTTCGATGACATAATGCACCTTGCACAGTACCATGGAAGCCCGTTGCTGTATTTCTTCTTTCGTACTCAAATACAACGCCAGATTTTTCTTAGTCATCGCCTGCTTGGCCGCTCTGGCACTGGCCTTTGCCTTAACTTCATTACGGCGTATATTGGTAAATTGAATAGGACTGAGGACATAGATTTTATCAATAATCCATCTGAGTCCGGGATGCCAATAAATGGCCTCAATGATGCCTCGTGCTGCAGACGGTGTCATGACATCATAACTGACACGTTCCGTTTTCATTTCCGGCCGGGAGAACAAGGCATAATCTCCCCAAACCTCTACACGTATTGCCATATCATCATCTCCTCAATTTATAAAAAGATGCCTATTCCATCTTCCATATTGACGACGAGCCCCGTATCCGGGTCATATGCCGCCGGATCTTTTAGTACATACAATCCTAGATCCAATGCGTCCAGCTTATTCGTTTCCCAGAGTTTCTCGAACTGGTTCTCATAGACGCTGACCATATATTGATTAGCCTTACGTAATATGGACCGGTTACAAACACTGGCTATCAATTGTGTCAGGATTTTCTGATTATCCAGGTCATCATCTACGGGAATAAAAACGGGTCTGCTATCTTCTTCTATCAGTTTAAAATCTTTTGCAATCTCTGTAAAGTCCGGGGTATTTCCTTCTAATCGTTTCAAAATATTTTTGCTGTCCAGCTGGTCTTCGCCAATCGTGTAATGGAGCTGGTCGAAATACGCTTTAATACTCTCTGCACTGGCTATGTCGGCATGGTGCTTCGCCACCATCTGGGTTATTTCAATAGGGCGCCGCACGAAAGCAGGAATCCGGTTCATAGGCTTATGCAAATCATAAATATATACGGTACTGTCTTCGGTCCGCTGTTTCCCTTCCCGATTGCAGCGGCCGCCTGTCTGGATAATACTATCCAGGCCGGCAATTTCACGATAAACAACAGGGAAATCGACATCGACGCCAGCCTGAATCAAGCTGGTTGAAATGACCCGGCAGGGCAAACCATCCTTAAGGCGTTGACGGATGATTGCTAAGACGCGGCGCCGATGAGCCGGATACATGAAGGTCGACAAATGATAACATCCATCGCCCGCCATCATCTGATACAAGTCCCGAGCGTCCTTCTTGGAATTAGTGACACACAGGACCTGCTCATGCTCTTTCAGCTGCGCTGCCAAGGATTCCAAAGAATCTACATCCATGAATCGATAAGTGACGCGCCTGAAGAATTCATACAGTCCTTGTGTATCCGGGCAGATTTCCCGCACTTTCAGGCCTTCTCCAATCTGGGAAAAATACGTTTCCAAACTCGGCTGCGTTGCCGTACACAATACAGCTGTGCAGCGATAATTGGCCACCAATTCGCCTATACTGCGAATACACGGCCGCAAATAAGGTTCAGGGAGCATCTGCGCTTCATCGAAGATGAGGACACTATTGGCAATATTATGTACCTTGCGGCACCGGCTGGTCTTGGCCGCAAAGAGGGATTCAAAAAACTGCACATTCGTCGTCACAATGACGGGCGCATCCCAGTTTTCAGTCGCCAGCTTTTTGCGGTTTAAGCCATCATCTTCCTTTTTGTCATTATCCTCTTTATTGTCATCTTTATCGTAATCGACATTCATATGGTGTTCGATGACGTTACCATCTCCCAGGATATTGCGGAAAATATCGGCAGTCTGTTCAATAATCGACGTATAAGGGATGATATAAATAATCCGCTGTTTCTTATACTTTACAGCGTGTTTCAAGGCAAAAGCCAAGGAAGACAAGGTCTTACCGCCGCCGGTCGGAACGGTCAGGCTAAACATACCGGGTTCCTTTTCAGCTGCATCCAGACATTGCTGATAAATTTCCTGCCGTTTTTGATTGATAGGCGTAGTGGGTTCCCCAAATGTTGCATAATAAGCAAAAAATAAATCGTGAAGTTCCTGCATCGTCGCGAATCCGCCGCGTTGCACCTTGCCAGCGTTCACGAATTGTTCCGTATCCAAGAAATCGGCATCGACTAAGCAGGAAAAAAGCATACGGATGAAGAAAGAGTAATAAAACCGGTCTTTTCCGTATAAAAAGGCCGGTGCCTTGCGAATCGGCAGCGGTTCAGGCAATTCCTGCCGATAAGCTGAATAGTCCAGCTTGCCTTTCAATTCTTTTTTCAGCCGCCCCTTCAAGGTACCGTCATCGGCTTTCGATAATCTCGTTCCCGTATTGAGGAGACCGCTGTGATGACTGGCAATACAGAAAGCCAAAGGCACATTCTTTATTTTCTTCATCAACAAGGCACCAGCCGTAGAATGATCGACCCGCGGTCCCTCTTCCAGGATCCGTTGCTGGAAAGCCGCGCTATATTTCCCGATGTCATGATATAACCCGGCCATCTTCCCCCATTCGGCCGCATCAAATATGCTGGCAAATCGTTCTGCCAAAAGGCTGGCCCCTTTCAAATGGTCTATCAGCAGCTGCTGTCGTCCCTCTTCGCTAGTATGCCCAATATATGTTCCCATCTCTATTCTCCTTTCTCTACAATTTTGTGAATTCTATAATTCGTTTTTGATACACTCAGTATACTCCGTTCCATACTGCTAGTCAATATATATTTTCTGTAATATTGAATAGTAAAATTTATTTATAGAAAAAACCTGCCGTATGAATATCATACGACAGGCCACTCAATAACTTACTACTCAATATTACAATTTCAATCCACACGCTCATGGAATCCATCAGCGAGACGGGTATATTATAGCATAAAAAAAAGGCTTGTCGCACGTGCGACAAGCCCTGGACGGTGTCAACATATTGTGAGAATTTTTTTGAATGACAAGTTGAACCTCTCCCGTTTATAGAAGCGGGAGATTCTTGAGAAGGTTGCTGTTTAAGTTTCCTCCTGAAATCAGGATAGCCTTATTCTCAAAGGGCTGTCCAAAAGCCCTTTACACAGTCCCTCGAAATCGAAGTTCTGCTTACTTTTACGAAGTATATTGGCGGCGCCGTTGATGTCGGCATTAGCCGTCCTGCCGTTGGCGAAGCGGTACAGGCCGCGCCGGA
>NZ_APHY01000030.1 GCF_000417505.1 Megasphaera sp. NM10 | reverse complement strand
TCGTCGATTAAATTAGATGCTTATAAGCCGCTGCGCGAAGTCGTCAGCGAAACCCTGCGCCAGGCCATCAAGGACGGCGTACTCAAACCGGGGGAACGGCTCATGGAAATCCAGCTGGCCGATGAACTCGGCGTCAGCCGGACGCCGATCCGCGAAGCCATCCGCAAATTGGAACTGGAAGGCTTCGTTGTCATGGTTCCCCGGCGCGGGACGTATGTCGCCGATATTTCCTTGAAGGATATCGCCCAGGTCTTCGAGATCCGCAGCGCCCTGGAAGAACTGGCAGCCGGCCTGGCAGCTGAACGGATCACGCCGGACGAACTGGAATACCTGGAACGGATCCTCGTCGAAATCAACGAATATATCGACAACGACGAATTCGATAAGATCGTCGATGCCGACGTCCGTTTCCATGACGTCCTCTATCATGCCAGCCGGAACCAGCGCCTCGTCGATATACTCAATAATCTGCGCGAACAGATGCTGCGCTTCCGCTCCATTTCCATGCACTATCCCGGCCGCCTGGCAGCGACGTGGGAAGAACATCGGCAGATGGTGGAAAACATTGCCGATCACAACAGTGCCATGGCCCGCAAAGTCGCCAAGAAGCACATGGAAAATTCCGAACGGACCCTGCTCAAGGGCATCAGCAAAGACGAAGAGTCGGCCCGGCGCGTTCATGAATTATTTCCGCACGGCGGAGAATAAGGAAAGGAAGCGACCATCGGATGGGACATTTTCTCTTGAACCATTTCCGCCATGTCCACGAGAAGTCGGAACATATGGATGACTTTGAAAACTTTTTGTATATCCTGACCTACATCTTGTTCGTCTGTCTGTTTATCCGCTCCCTGGTCGCCTTGTACATGGGACGCTGGAACTTGTTCTAAAACTATATTTATATTAAAGAGGGGTATTTTTTATGATGAAGACTTTTTCTCTTCCCTTTGGGAAGGGTACACAGACCGTTTCGCTCGATGAAGCACACGTATTGTATGACCTGCACGGCAATCCCGTCGATGCCGTAGCCGATGAACAGGAAGCCATCCGACAGGCTCTGCGCCACCCTATCGGCAGCGCACCGCTCAAAGACGTCGTCCAGGCCGGCGATACGGTAGCTATCATCGTCAGTGACATTACCCGTCTGGTCCATACGGCACAGATGCTGCCGGTCATCGTCGATGAATTGAACCAGGCCGGCGTCCGGGACGAACAGATTACCGTCGTCACGGCCCAGGGGACGCACCGGGCCCATAGGCCGGAAGAAGACGTCATCGTCTGCGGCGAAGACATGGTCAAGCGCGTCAAAGTCGTCAGCCATGACTGCCGCGATGCGTCGCAGCTGACCAAAATCGGGACGACGACGCATGGCAATGACGTCTATCTCGACTCGCACGTCGTCCAGGCCGATAAAGTCATCTTGACCGGCGCCGTATCCTTCCATCCCATGGCCGGTTTTGGCGGCGGCCGCAAAGCCGTCCTGCCCGGCGTTGCCAGCTATGAAACGATCATGCGCAACCACGCCATGGCCTTGACCGATACCTTTGGCGGCGGCTGCAATCCCCGATGCGAAACGAGTCTGTTGGAAGACAATCCCCTCCACGACGATATGAAACAGGCCGCAGCCCTGCTCAATCCCTGTTTTCTGGTCAACACCGTCTTTTCTGCAGACGGCGATCTCTATGAAGTCGTCGGCGGCCATTGGTACGATGCCTGGAAAAAAGGCTGTGACGACTTGCTGCACATCGCCAGCGTTCCCATCCAGGAACTGGCGGATATTACCATCGCATCGGCCGGCGGCTATCCCAAGGACATGAACCTCTACCAGAGCATGAAGGCGCCCATGAACGCCGTCTTCGCCACCAAGCCGGGCGGCACGATGATCCTGACCCTGGACTGCCCGGATATCAAAGAACCGGCCATCTTTACGGACTGGTTCTTCCGCAGCGACATGGAAGCCTTTGAAAGGGACTTGCGGGCAGACTTTTCCATTCCCGCCTTCGTCGCCTTCAAGTCGCACTGCATTTTCCGCTCCATGAAGGCGGTATACGTCGTCACGCGGCCGGAAAACTTCGACATCATCCGTCACAGTGGCCTCATCCCGGCAGCAACCCTGGAAGAAGCCTGGGAAAAAGCGCAGGCCGATCTGCCGGAAGACTACAAAGTCACTGTCATGGGCCACGCCGCCGCCACTTTCCCCGTTCGGCAGTAGGGGCTTGTCCTGTTCGGCACGCTTGTGGGACGATCGTGTTCGTGGTTCGTAGCATATACCCAAATGCTCATACCCACGATTCACAGCGGGTCGCCTTTTAGGCGACCCCTACGGAAAAAGGCACTGTCTTCATGTGACAGTGCCTTTTATGCTCTACGGTTATACGTTTTACCATATTTATTACGTTTGTGCATGTATTAAAATGACTAAACTGTATATCTTTTTTTTACAATTTCCAAGACAAATGGCACCTTGTGTACTATAATATTCATAATTCACGAGAAATAGTTGCAATAAGTGAAATGATGGTTCCATTTTTCATTAAAAAGTAAAGGGGTTCTTACAATGAAAGAATATAATCCGGTTACAGCTGAAGTCATCGACGCTTTGAAAGCCGTCGTCGGTGATAAATATGTAAAGACCGATGCCGATGTCCTGGACATCTATAAATCCGATGAAAGCCTGGCACCGTCCTTCTGGAAGACACCGGAAGTCGTCGTCCTGCCGGCTAATACCCAGGAAGTTTCGGAAATCATGAAGATCGCCAACCGCTTCGACGTCCCGGTCACGCCGCGCAGTGCCGGCACCAGCGTCAGCTGCGGCGCCGTTCCGGCTTATAAAGGCATCGTCCTGCTCATGGAACGGATGAACCACATCATCGAATTGAACGAAGATGGCATGTATATGACCGTCGAAGCCGGTGTCCGCACTATCGACATCCAGAATGCAGCCCGCAAAAAGGGCCTGCTCTACGCCGGTGACCCGTGCAGCTCCGACAGCTGCCTCATCGGCGGCAACTTGGCTACCAACGCCGGCGGCAACAAAGCCGTCCGCTATGGCACGACGCGCCACCAGGTCTACTCCATTGAAGCCGTCCTGCCGACGGGCAAGATCGTCAACCTCGGCGCTACTTTAAAGAAATGCTCAACCGGCTTCTGCCTGGACCAGCTTATCATCGGTTCCGAAGGAACCTTGGGCATCATCACCAAGGCAACGTTGAAGCTCGTTCCCTTGCCGCCGTATAAACTCGACGTCCTGGCCGTCTTCACGGACCTGGCCAAGGCGACGGCTCTGGTACCGAAACTGATTAAAGCCGGCCTCAACCCGACATCTGTCGAATTCATGGATAACAACTTCGTCCGCAGCGCCAGCGATTACAGCGACTTGAAACTGCCTCACTACGAAGATGGCTGTTATGATATCATTTCCATCGAAACCTTCAATGAAGACGAATTGGACGATAAAATGGAAAAATTGGCCGCTGTCTGTGAAGAATGTGGGGCTACGGACATCGTCGAAGCCGACGACCGCGTCTGGAAAGTCCGCCGCAACTGCCTGGAAAGCACGCGCGTCTTCTCGAAAGTCGCCACGTCGGAAGACTTGGTCGTTCCGGTCACGAAAATCGCCGACTGCATCCAGACCCTGGTCAAGGAAAGCAAGAACTACGATTTCCGCGTCTTCTGCCTGGCCCACGCCGGTGACGGCAACCTCCATTTCCAGATCCTCAAATGCGATATGAGCGACGAAGACTGGGAAAAACAGCTGAAGGAATTCCGGACCAAAGCGTATAAATACGTCTACGGCTTGGGCGGCCGCCTGTCCGGTGAACACGGCATCGGCTTGAAGCGCCTGAAATACATGGAAGAATATACGGATCCGGCCGAATTGGACCTCATGAAGACCATCAAACGCGCCGTCGACCCGAAATGGATCCTCAACCCGGGGAAAGTCATCGAAGAAAACTAAATAAGTTTAAGTTGTAGGGGCGCCCACGTGGGGCGCCCGTTTACGTTATCATGCGACAGAACGAAAGGCTCCCCTGATAGGGGAGCTGGCCGCCGAAGGCGGTCTGAGAGGTTTACTTAAACGTATTACTTTAAACTATAAAGAAACAGCTTAAAATTATAAATTAACTATTGGACAATGGCAGCCTTTTTATGTTATACTAGTAGTACATAAAACGATAATTAGTATCAAAATATAAAAAGGAGATGTTATGATGAACGCCATTGTTGTGTATTCTTCTCAGACCGGACGTATTGAACAAATTGCACATGCCATCGCCGCAGGCCTTCCGCAGGGGACGCCCTGCGTCAGTGTCGACGACATGCCCGATGACTTTTCATCGTATGACTGCGTCTTTGCCGGTTTTTGGATCGACGAGAACCAGGCGGACCCTAAAGGGCAGGAAGCGTTGAAGAAAATCGGCAACGACCACGTCGCCGTCTTTGCCACGCTCTACGACGATCCCTATTCGGATCAGGCCTCCAAGCACCTGCGCAGTGCCGTAGAGCTCCTCGAGCCTGACAGCGGCGTCATAGGGACGTACGTCGCCTGGACGGACAAGGACAAGTACATGCATCGGCCGGAAGCGGGGGAAGACCTGCACCTGGACCGGGCCAAGGCCTTTGCCCAGGATACACTGAGCCGCCTCAAAGGCCAGTAAGCTGCAGAAAAGGCGCTGTCGCATGAAGACAGCGCCTTTTTTATGCTGTAGGGGACGCCCATAGGGCGTCCCGCCTTGAATTATGTGCATTCCCTTACCATGACGAATGACTCGCGGTAAAAAAGCTTGCCATCATCCTAAATGGCCTGTATCTGAATCTCACAGCGGGCCGCCCTTTGGGACGGCCCCTACTACAGACGGCGGATGCTCGTTACGAGGGCGTCCCGCCTGATAGCAGCTACTTTCGTTCGAGAATCTCTTTTTTATAAGCTTCTGCGCCTTGTTCCGGGCTGATATAGCCTTGTTCTGCCATCAAGGTCAGGACTGTTTTCTGCCGGGCTTTGGCGGCGTCGTAATTTTTCAGGGGATTATAGTAGGTCGGCGCCTGTACCAGGCCGGCCAGCATGGATGCCTGGGCCAGGTCCAGTTTTTCCGGCGTCGTCGTGAAATACGTCCGGGCCGCGTCGTCGATGCCCGTGGCGTTGGCGCCGAAATAGGCTGTATTCAAATAGATTTCCAGGATTTCATCTTTGCTGTAGTAATGTTCCAGCAAGAAGGCCATGACGAATTCCTGGGCCTTGCGGGCCATGGTCCGGTCCTGGGAAAGGAAGACATTCTTGACGACCTGCTGGCTGATGGTGCTGCCGCCTTCGACGGTCTCACCGGATTCGATGTTGACCAGGACGGCCCGGATGATGCCGATCGGGTCGATGGCACCGTGGTCGTAGAAGCGGCGGTCTTCCGTGGCGACGACGGCATGCTGCATGGGCTTGGAAATGGCGTTGATGGCTACGTAGACGGGGATTTTCTTGATCTTGTTGTCCATAGCTTCGTGGAAGTGCAGGTACGGATAGATCCGGATTTCCAGCGGCCGCAGCGGTGCCGGCCAGCTTCCCTGCGGTTCCTTTTCTTCTTGGAGCTTGGCCGCCGTCTCGACGGCAGGCTTGGCCGTTTTCGGCGCGTCGAAGAGCAGGTTCCAGCCGGCACAGATGGCAAAGGCCAGGGCAAAGATGGCGATGTATTTTAGTTTCATTGAATTCCTCCTACTAAACACTTTTATTATACTATACTTTGCAGGGCGAGGGAATTGACAGGCCTGTTAAAAAAAAGTTTGCAAATTTTTTATGCAAAATACTTGCATAATATTTCAACTGGGTGTATACTATCAAACGTAGACAGAAACAAACACAAATCAATCGCTTTGGTTCATCAGATAGAGGAGGAAATCATCATGAGTAACACGAAAAAAGATATTAAAAAAATTGTCCTGGCTTATTCCGGCGGCCTCGATACGTCGGTCATCATTCCCTGGCTGAAGGAAAACTATCCTGGCGCCGAAGTCATCGCTGCCTGCGCCGACGTCGGCCAGCCGGACGACTTTGAAGCCATTGAAAAGAAAGCCTATGCTTCGGGCGCTTCCAAAGTCTATGTCATGGACATCAAAAAAGAATTCATGGAACAGTACGTTTGGCCGACGGTCAAAGCCGGTGCTGTCTATGAAGGCAAATACCTCTTGGGCACGTCCTTCGCTCGGCCCCTTATTTCCAAGAAACTCGTCGAAGTCGCCAAGAAAGAAGGCGCCGATGCCATCGCTCACGGCGCTACAGGCAAGGGCAACGACCAGGTCCGCTTTGAATTGACCGTCAAAGCCCTGGCTCCGGAAATGACCCTCATCGCTCCCTGGCGGATGTGGGACCTCAAATCCCGTGAAGACGAACTGAAATACGCTGAAGCCCACAACGTCCCCATCGACTATCAGTCCGAAGAAAATCCCTATCCCTACAGCATGGACTGGAACATCTGGCACCTGAGCCATGAAGGGGACGACCTGGAAAACCCGGCCAATGCCCCGAAAGACATGGTCTACATGGTCACCAAGACGCCGGAACAGGCTCCGGATGCTCCGGAATACGTCAAGATCGACTTTGAACAGGGCGTCCCTGTTGCCGTCAACGGTCAGAAACTGGGTGCTGTCGAACTCATTACGGCCCTCAATGAAATCGGTGCCCGCAACGGCGTCGGCATCGTCGATATCGTCGAAAACCGGCTGGTCGGCATGAAGAGCCGTGGCATCTATGAAAACCCGGGCGGTGCCATCATCATGTATGCTCACAGAGAATTGGAATACCTCTGCCTCGACCGCGACACGTATCACTATAAAGAAAATGTGGCCAACAAATTTGCCGAACTCGTCTATGACGGCAAATGGTTCTCGCCGCTCCGCGAAGCCCTGTCGGCTTTCGTCGATGAAACGCAGAAGACCGTTACCGGCCAGGTTACATTGAAACTCTATAAGGGCAACATCATCAGCGCTGGTTCTACATCGCCGTACTCCTTGTACAACGAAGAATTCGTCACCTTCGGCGAAGACGACGTATATGACCAGACCGATGCCGAAGGCTTCATTAACCTCTTCGGCCTGCCGCTCAAGATGCGGGCCCTCATGAAACAGCACGTAGAAAAACAGGGTAAATAAGGAGCGATTCGTATGAAGTTATGGGGCGGCCGTTTTACCAAGGCCACGGATAAAAGTGTAGAAGAATTCAATGCGTCCATCCAGTTCGATTGCCGCATGTATGCTGAAGATATCTGCGGCAGCATTGCCCATGCGACGATGCTGGCCAAACAGGGCATCATCTCCCAGGAAGACAAAGACGCCATCGTCAAGGGCTTGAAGGCTATTTTCCAGCAGATCGAAGACGGGAACTTCGATTTCTCCGTCGAGCTGGAAGACATCCACATGAACATCGAAAAACGACTGACCGATGCCATCGGCGAAGCCGGCAAGCGCCTGCATACCGGCCGCAGCCGCAACGATCAGGTCGCCTTGGATACGCACATGTATGTCCGCCGCGAAATCGCCGCCGTCGCCAAGCTCCTGGTCAAGCTCCAGGAATCGCTGGTCAAGGCTGCAGAAAAGTACAGCGACGTCATCATGCCGGGCTATACCCACCTCCAGCGGGCCCAGCCGATCCTCTTCAGCCACCACCTCATGGCCTATTTCTCCATGCTGTCCCGTGACTTCATCCACTTGAAATACGCCTGGGACATGGCCGATATCATGCCCCTCGGTGCCGGTGCCCTGGCTGGCACGACGTATCCCCTCGACCAGCCTTTCGTCGCCAAGACCCTGCATTTCGGCAAGATTTACGACAACAGTCTCGATGCCGTCAGCGACCGGGACTACATCATCGCCTTCCTGGAATTCGCAGCCGTCCTGATGATGCACCTCAGCCGCTTGTCGGAAGAATTCATCCTCTGGTCCAGTTCGGAATTCAAGTTCATCGAACTCGACGATTCCCACTGCACGGGCTCGTCCATCATGCCCCAGAAGAAGAATCCCGACATCTGCGAACTCGTCCGCGGCAAGACGGGCCGGTTCTACGGCCACCTCATGGGCGTCCTGACCATGATGAAGGGCATCCCTATGGCCTACGACAAGGACATGCAGGAAGATAAAGAAGGTGTCTTCGATGCCATCGATAATTTGAAATTCGCCCTGACCATCTATGCGGCCATGATCGACAAGATGACCGTCAATGGCAAACATATGCGGGAAGTGCTGGAAAGCGACTTTTCCAATGCGACGGATATGGCCGACTACCTGGCCAAGAAAGGCCTTCCTTTCCGGGAAGCCCATGCCGTCGTCGGCAAGGCCGTCCACTACTGCATCGAACAGGGCAAGGTATTACAGCAGTTATCGCTGCAGGAATTGCAGGCCATGAGCCCGCTCTTCGCAGAAGACATCCATCACTACTTGGATATCGAAACCTGCGTCAAGCAGCGTAACACGTATAACGGCACGTCGCCTCAGTCCGTGGCCCGCCAGTGTAAAGCCGGCAAAGCCGCCATGGATGGGGAACAGGCCCAGATTGAAACCTGGAACGACGTCGTCGCCTCTGTCTATGAACTATTGAAGTAAAAAGCGATTGAACGAAAAGGAGCTGTCCCCTGGGGCGGCTCTTTTTCATTTGCAAGGAATTAGGTGGGCCGCGAACCACGGACCACTAGGCCGCAGGCCGAAACCACGAACAACACCCTTGTCATACACCCTATAAATAAGGTATAATAAAAAAGTATAGAAAAAATTAAATCTTACTCGTAACAGGAAAGGAGGGGCCTGCCTATGTCAATAGTAGTACAAACGACGCTGGCTCATGACGTTTCATATAACGGCATCGGCCTGCATGCTGCGAATGAAGTTCATATGGTATTGCGCCCGGCTCCGGCTGATACAGGCATCGTCTTTATCCGGACGGATTTGCCCGGCAGACCGTCTGTACAAGCCCATCTCACGAATGTAACCAATACAATGCGGGCGACGACGTTGGAAAACGGGGAAGCCAAGGTCTTCACAGTAGAACATCTGCTGTCCGCCTTGAGCGGCATGGAAGTGGATAACTGCTTCGTCGAAATGGATTCGGTCGAACCGCCCGTCGCCGACGGAAGCAGCCTGACTTTTGTCAAGCTCATCGAAGAAGCGGGAATCCGTGACCTGGACGCACCGCGCCGCCTGCTGGCCGTCCAAAAACAGCATCTCGTCCAGGAGGACGATAAATTCATCGCCATCGTGCCCTATGATGGCTTCCGCATCACCTTCACTTCGATCAACCCGCACCCCATGCTGGGCGTGCAGTTCCTGGACACGACGATTACCAAGGAATCGTATGTCCGCGACATTTCCTTTGCCCGCACCATCGCCTTTACGGAAGAATTGGAAATGCTCAAGGAATTAGGCCTCGGCAAAGGGGGTACCATCGAAAACGTCGTCGTCTACGATAAGACGTCGTGCCTGTCCGTTCCCCGCTGTGACGACGAACTGGTCCGTCATAAGGTCCTCGATATCATCGGCGACCTGTCCCTGCTCGGCCGTCCTGTCCGAGGGCACATCATCGCCGTCAAATCGAGCCATAAACTGAACAACCTGCTGACCCATAAAATATTTGAAGAAATGCAGTGATTTAAGGAGGAATTCTCATGACTTTGGAAGTAACTGATATTATGGAAATTTTGCCGCATCGCTATCCCATGCTGCTCGTAGACCGCATCATCGAACTTGAACCGATGAAATATGCCATCGGCATCAAGAATGCGACCTTCGATGAACAATTTTTCCAGGGCCATTTCCCGGGAAAACCGGTCATGCCCGGCGTCCTCATCGCCGAAGCCATGGCCCAGGTCGGCGGCGTAGCCCTGCTCTATCCGGAAGAAAACCGCGGCCTCATCCCGTTCTTTACAGGCATCGACAAACTGCGCTTCCGCCATCCCGTCATCCCTGGCGACCAGCTGGTCATGCGGGCTGACATCGAAAAGATCAAAGGCCGCATGGGCAAGGTCAAGGCCCAGTGTCACGTCGGCGACACGCTCTGTGCCGAAGGGGAATACCTCTTTGCCCTCATGCCGGGTCAGAACACGAAAAAATAAGTTAAGAAAAATTTAAAAAAATCTTTACTGCATGTTAAATAACGGCCTAAATGGGCGTATTTGCGAGTATACAGAGGAATATAGCGGGAAAAGGCCTGATTTTGCCCGGCAAAACCGGACTGGTATTCTGCGAGTGTATATAATATGTGATTTAGGTTGAAAATAAGCGCCTGCCGCTCAGGCAGGGAAGCGAGGAGTGACTTTAATGACCGAGGAAACGAATAACATGCCTCAGAGCATGATACATCCGACGGCTATTATAGACCCGCAGGCAAAAATCGGTGCCGGTGTCAAAATCGGGCCGTATGCCGTTATCGGGCCCCACGTTACCATTGGCGATGGTACGGAAATCATGGCCCACGTTACCATCGACGGCTGGACCACGATCGGTAAGGACTGCCGGTTTTTCCCGAGCTGTTCCATCGGTTCGGAACCACAGGATTTGAAATATCACGGTGAAAAGAGCTACCTGATCATCGGCGACCGCTCGGTGTTCCGGGAATTCGTCACCGTCAGTACGGCCACCGGTGAAGGCGAAGAAACGCGCATCGGCAACGACTGCCTCTTCCAGGCCTGCACTCATGTAGCTCATAACTGCGTCGTCGGCAATCACGTCATCATGAGCAACTGCGCCGGCCTGGCCGGCCACGTCACCGTCGAAGACCGCGTCGTCATCGGCGGCATCGCCGGCGTCCATCAGTTCGTTAAGATCGGCCGCAACAGCATGATCGGCGGCCTGGCAAAAGTCGTCCAGGATATTCCGCCCTTCGTCATCGCCGACGGTCAGCCGGCCCGCTGCATCGGGCTGAACAGTGTCGGCCTTTCACGGGCCGGGATTTCGGAAGAAGTACGCCGGGAACTGAAGAAGGCTTTCCGCATCCTGTACCGTTCCGGCCTGAACCTGCGCCAGGCCATTGCCGAAATGGAACAGGAACTGGACAGCTATGAAGAAGTAGAACATTTCCTCCGCTTCCTCCGCAATGCCGACCGCGGTATCTGCAGAGGGACGAAAGATTAGGCAGCCGCTATTGGCTAAAAAGGGGTTCGCGTCTGCGATGGCCCCTTTTTTTGCTGACAGGGGGCCTGTTTTTTTGTTATAATATAAAGATGAATATTTCTCTTTATGAATAAGGATGATTGCTATGGAAAAAGTAGGATTGCTTGCCGGTGTCGGCAAACTGCCTGTAGAATTTATGCGCGCTGCCAAACAGCTGGGTCACGAAGTCGTCGTCATCGCCGTCGTCAGTGATGTCGAACCGGAACTGGCTGCCGAAGCAGATGCTTATTATGAAATCAACGTCGCCAAACTGGATAAGGTCATCAAGACCCTCAAGAAGAATGGCGTCGCCAAAGTGACCATGATTGGCAAGGTCACTAAGGAAATCCTCTTCAAAGGCTTGAAGTTCCCTGACTGGCGGGCTATCAAGCTGCTGGCGAAACTGCGCAACCGCAAGGACGATACGATCATGCTGGCCATCGTCGAAGAACTGGCCAAAGATGGCCTGGAAGTCGTCGACCAGACACTGTACCTGAAACCCCTCATGCCGTCTTGCGGTGTCTTGTCGCGCCGTAAACCGACGGCGTCGGAAGAAGACGATATCCGCTTCGGTTTCGTCACGGCCAAGGCCATGGGCGGCATGGACATCGGCCAGACTGTCGTCGTCAAGCACAAGGCCGTCATGGCTGTCGAAGCCATCGAAGGGACCGACGCTTGCATCCGCCGCGGCGGCGCCCTGGGACGGGAAAAATCCGTCGTCGTCAAAGTGGCCAAGCCCAACCAGGACCCGCGTTTCGACGTGCCTGCCGTGGGCAAGCAGACCATCTTGTCCATGATTGAAAGCCATTGCAATGTCCTGGCCATGGAAGCCGGCCGGACGCTCTTCGTCGAACAGGACGAAGTCCTGGACCTGGCCAACCGCCACGATATCTGTATCTGTGCTGTCGATAAGAATTTTTAGGAGAGCCTATGAAAATCATGTTTTCTGCCGGTGAGGCGTCGGGCGACCTGCACGGGGCCAATTTGGCCCGGTCCCTGCGCGAACTGGATCCGCAGATCGAACTGCTCGGTATGGGCGGCAAGGAAATGGCAGCGGCCGGCGTCGACATCGTCTATGACATCAAGAACTTAGGCGTCATCGGCGTCGGGGAAATCATCCGCAAGATTCCCTTTTTCTTCCGCCTCCGCGACTTCCTCGTCGATACGATGCGTAAAGAAAAGCCCGATGTCCTGGTCTGCATCGACTATCCGGGCTTCAACATGCGCCTCATCAAGGTGGCCAAAGCGGCGGGCATCCCCGTCGTCTATTATATCCTGCCGACCATCTGGGCCTGGCACAAGAGCCGCGGCAAGACCATTGCCAAGTATACGGATCTGGCCATTTCCCTCTTTCCCTTTGAAGCCAAGATGTATGAAGACATGGGGACGAATGTCATCTATGCCGGCCATCCCCTGGTCGATACGGTCCATGCGACCATGAGCCGCCGCGAGGCCTGTGCTCATTTCGGACTGGACGAACGGAAGAAGACGGTCCTCCTCATGCCGGGCAGCCGGGTCCAGGAAGTACGCGGCCTCCTGCCGTGTATGCTGGAAGCGGCCAAGCTCATCCGCAAAGAGGCAGGGGACGTCCAGTTCATCCTGCCCAAGGCGTCGACTATCGACGAAGGCCTCCTCGATGAGATCATCCGGGCTTCAGGCGTCGCCGTCACGGTCGGTGAAGAAAAAGTATACGATATGATGAATCTCAGTACGGCAGCCATCGCGGCTTCGGGGACGGCGACGCTGGAAACGGCCCTCATGGGCCTGCCGACGCTCCTGGTGTACCGCGTCAACCGCCTGACTTACTGGTTATCGAAAGTCCTGGTCCATATCGACAGCATCGGCCTGCCGAACATCATCATGGGCCATCGGGTCATCCCTGAATTGTGGCAGGATGAGGTGACGCCGGAAAACATCGCTGCCGCCATGGTGCCTATGATCACCGATAAAGTGCACCGTGAAGCATTGCACAAATCCCTGGCGGCCGTCCGCCGCACGATGGGGGAACCCGGCGCTGTCCAGCGGACGGCCCAGGCTATCTTAGATTTTGCAAGAGAAAGAGGTGCCCATGAAGCAATACAATAGTTGGCAAAGTTATAAGAGATTATTAATGTTCATCAAGCCGTACAAGATGCGCCTCGTCGTCGCCGTCATCTGTATGGCCCTGTCCGGGGCGAGCGACGTCGTCGTCCCGTGGCTCATCAAGGACGTCATCGATAAGGTCCTGGCCAATAAGGATATCTACACGCTGAACCTCATCGTCATCGGTATCCTGGTCCTCTTCCTGCTCCGCGGGTTCTTCTATTTCGGCCAGAAATACCTCATGAGTTTCGTTGGCCAGAAAATCGTCAACGATATCCGCGAAACCCTGTATCGTCACTTGCAGACCCTGTCCCTGTCGTACTTCGACAAGCACAAGACGGGCAATATCATGAGCAACCTGACCAATGACGTCACGGCTTTGCAGACGGCCATTGCAGGCAACCTCATTTCCTTCGTCCAGGAAGCGGTCATCCTCGTCGGCTCCCTGGGGTCCATGCTCTTCCTCTACTGGAAGCTGACCCTGTTGACCTTGGTCATCGTCCCCCTCGTCGTCTTTACGATCAACTTCTTCGGCTCCCGCCTGCGCCGGGCCGGCCACGACGTCCAGGGCAAGATGGCTGACATTACGTCGCTTTTGGAAGAGGCTATTTCGGGGATCCGCATCATCCGCTCCTTCAACCGGGAGGACTTTGAAATCCGCCGCTTCATGGTCCAGAACGACCGCAACTTCTGGGCTCTCATGACGACGACCAAACTGACGGCCCTGCTGACGCCGTTCATCCAGTTCTTCGCAGCCATCGCTGTCACGGGCATCATCTGGTACGGCGGCATGAGCGTCATCGACGGCGAAATGACGGCCGGCGCCCTCATCGCCTTCCTCATCTACTCCATCAACCTGGCCAACCCGGTCCGCCGAATCAGTGAAATCTACGGCGATATCCAGAAATCCCTGGCCGCTGCCGACCGCGTCTTTGAAACAATCGACACCGAACCGGATGTCAAGGAAAAGCCGGACGCCATCGTCTTGCCGCCGGTCAAAGGGGAAGTCGAATTCAACCATGTCTCCTTTGCCTATGACAAAGACCACCCGGCCCTTACCGATTTCAATTTGAAAGTCGCCCCTGGCGAAGTCGTCGCCCTCGTCGGCCCCAGCGGTGCCGGCAAATCGACGGTCGCCAACTTGCTGCCCCGTTTCTACGATGTCACGGGCGGCAGTCTGACCATCGATGGCATTGACGTCCGCGACGTCACCTTCTCGTCCCTGCGCCAGCAGATCGGCCTGGTCCCGCAGGAAACGATGCTTTTCAACGCTACGGTCCGGGAGAACATCCTCTACGGCCACCTCGATGCGACGGACGAAGAAGTCGTCGCCGCTGCCAAAGCCGCCAATGCCCATGACTTCATCCGGGAACTGCCCGGCGGCTACGAAGCCCTCGTCGGCGACCGCGGCAGCTCCCTGTCCGGCGGCCAGCGCCAGCGCATCGCCATTGCCCGGGCCATCCTCAAGAACCCGCGCATCCTCATCCTCGATGAAGCGACGTCGGCTCTCGATACGGAAAGCGAAAAGATCGTCCAGGCTGCCCTGGACCGCCTCATGGAAGGCCGCACGGCCGTCGTCATCGCCCACCGCCTGAGCACGGTCCGCAATGCCGACAACATCGTCGTCATCGACCACGGCCGCATCGTCGAAGAGGGGACCCATGATGAACTACTGGCAAAAGACGGCCTCTATGCCCATCTCTATGCCGTACAGTTCAACGATACTACGGAAGAAACAGCGTCAGAAGGTTGATTGTGATGAAGAATCTAAAATCGCACCCCATGTACTGGCTGTATAATATCCTGCTCCTCATCTATTGGGCTACGCTCATTCCCATGCTCATTTACCGGCTCATCAGGGAAGAAGGATTTTATCAGCGCATCAAACAGAGCATCGGCTTCTTGCCGGAAGAATTAAAAGATAAAATATCCAATCGCCATGCCATCTGGGTCCATGCCGCGTCGGTCGGGGAAATCGTCGCGGCCAGCCCGATTGTCCGGGAAATGCGCAAGACCCATCCCGACGAAGTCATCATCGTCTCTGTCGTCACGGCGACGGGCTTCCACATGGCCCATCAGATCATCAAGGGCGCCGACGGGATCCTCTATTTCCCGCTGGACCTGCCGTATCTGACCAACCGCATCCTGACCATCGTCAATCCCCAGGCCATCGTCCTGGTAGAAACGGAAATCTGGCCGAATTTCCTGCGCATCGCCGCAGATAAGCATATTCCGGTCATGATGATGAACGGCCGCATCAGCCAGCGCAGTGCTGTCCGTTACCGCATGATTACCTTCTTTACGCGCCGCGTCTTGTCGACGATACGCATGTTCTGCATGCAGAGCCGCATCGACGCCCAGTATATCATCGACATCGGCGCCGATCCCAACAAGGTCATCGTCACGGGCAACACCAAGTACGACCAGACCTATGGCATCGTCACGGAAGCCGAAAAGAAGCGCTTCCTCCACGAACTGGACTTTGCCGAAGGGACGTATCCCATCATGATCGCCGGCAGTACCCACAAAGGGGAGAACGGCTCGGTCTACAAGGCCTTCGTCAAGATACGGGACCATTTCCCGGAAGCCAAATTGATCATCGCCCCGCGCTATATCTATCAGGCCGATCTCATCATCGACGAAGGCATCAAGCACGGCGTCACTATGGTCAAGCGTAGCGATATGAAGGCCGGGAAACCGATCCGGTCCGAATACGACGGCGTCATCCTCGATACCATCGGCGAACTGGGGCGCGTCTACAGCCTGGGCGACCTCATCTTCGTCGGCGGCAGCCTGGCCCATATCGGCGGCCATAATATCCTGGAACCGGCAGCTCATGGCAAGCCCATCGTCGTCGGTCCCAATATGTTCAACTTCGTCGAAATCTTCGATCTCCTCAGCAGCCGCGGCGCCTGCGTCATGGTCAAGAATGAAAAGGAATTCATCGACACCTGCCTGGATATCCTCATCCATCCCGACCGGGCCGAAGCCATGAAGCGCAGCTGCATCGAAGTCGTCCAGGAAAACCAGGGGGCTACGCGCAAGAACCTGGAACAGCTGCAGAAGATGCTGGACGACGTCCACGGCGGGAGGTGAGCCCATGGCTTTGCGAAACTGGGCTGCCGCCTATTTCCATTATTTGACCGGAAGCGGCGCCCATCACTGCTGGGACTGGCCGGCCCTGGCCCTGCTGCGCGGTGCCGCCTGGCTCTACCGCAAGGGCGTCCTGGTCAAGTATCACGCCATCGCCGACCATCCGGAACGGCAGGAACACGCGCCGGCCGTCGTCATCAGCCTGGGCAACATCACTGTCGGCGGGACGGGCAAGACGCCGATGGCGTGCATGCTGGCCCGGCGCCTGCAATCCCAGGGCTGGCGCGTGGCCCTGCTCAACCGGGGCTACCGCTCTCAGCGCGAAGATGGCGGCGCTGCCGTCATGTCCGATGGACAGCGCGTCCTGCTATCGGCCGAAGAAGGCGGCGATGAAGCCTGCCTCATGGCCCGCAGCCTGCCTGGCATCCCCGTCCTGGTCGGCCGCAAGCGGGCCCTCGGCGGCCGCCTGGCCGTCGAACGCTTCGGTACACAGGTCCTCATCCTCGACGACGGCTTTCAGCACTGGCAGCTGTACCGTGACCTGGACATCGTCCTCGTCGACGGGACCAATCCCTTCGGCAACGGCCATGTCCTGCCGCGGGGCATCCTGCGGGAGCCCATGGAGCAGCTCGGCCGGGCCGATGCCTTCATCATCACTAAGGGCGACCAGATTACGCAGGACCGGGCCGAAGCCATCGCCGCCAAGCTGCGCCAGTACAACCCGGCCGCGCCGGTGGCCATGGCCATCCACAAGCCGTCTTCGTGCCTGGCCTTTGCCGCCTGGCATGACGGAAAGGGCCATGGCTCCGGGGCCTTACAGCCTGACGGCCAGTCCGTCCTGGCCATATCGGCCCTAGGAAACCCGGCTTCCTTTGAACGGACCCTGGCCGATGCGGGCTTCACCGTCGCCGGCTCTCTCCGCTATGAAGACCATCACCATTACAGCCGCGACGATATCCGCCACATGGCCGCCAGGGCCGCCGAAACGGGCTGCCTTTTGGTGACGACGGAAAAGGACGCCGTCAAACTGCCGGCGCCGCTGATCAAGGAATACGACCTGCCGCTGTACGTCTTGAGCATTACTATTGAATTCACAGCAGGGCAGGACCAGATAGATACGATTTTGCAAGCAGTATTGGAGGATAAACTATGAACTTTGTATGCATCATCCCATCGCGCTATGCATCGACGCGCCTGCCGGGCAAGCCGCTGTGCGATATTGCCGGCAAACCGATGGTACAGCGTGTCTATGAACAGGCTGCCAAGGCCTCGAAACTGACGGCTGTCGTCGTCGCCGTAGATAACCCGAAAGTCTATGATACGGTCGTCACCTTCGGCGGCCATGCCGTCATGACCCGCGAAGACCACGCCAATGGCACGGACCGTTTGGCTGAAGCCGTCGGCCATTTTCCCGATGCTGACGTCATCGTCAACGTCCAGGGCGACGAACCGCTCATCGCACCGGACGTCATCGACGACTTGTGCCGGGCCTTTGAAGCAGAACCGGACCTGACCATGGCGACGGTCGCTGCACCTTTGCAGGAAGACGAATACGATGACCCGAGCGCCGTCAAAGTCGTCCTCAACCAAAAGGATGAAGCCATGTATTTCTCGCGTTCCCTCATCCGTATCCGCGCCATTCCTTTGAAGAAGGGGCATCCAGCCGTATAAGCATATCGGTATCTACGCCTATCGCCGCGATTTTCTCCTGCAGTACGCGGCCATGGAACAAACGCCGGCAGAAAAAGTCGAGTCCCTGGAACAGTTGCGGGTTCTCGAAAATGGTTATAAGATAAAAGTGATAAAGACTCATCACCAATTCATCGGCATCGATACGCCGGATGACCTGGAACACATCCGCCGTTATTTTGCCGAATCTGCTCATAAAGGGGAATAGACTATGGAAAAAGTGAAACGAATTCAGGTTGGCAGCCAGACTGTCGGCGGCGATGGCAAACTTTTCGTCATGGCCGGCCCGTGTGTCATCGAGGATCCCGAACGGACCCTGGCTATTGGCAAGACCATGAAGGCTATCTGTGAAAAACTGGGCCTGACGTATATCTTCAAAGCCTCTTTCGATAAGGCGAACCGCTCGTCTTACACGTCCTACCGTGGACCGGGCCTGAAAGAAGGCCTGCGCATCCTGGCTGACATCAAGAAGGAACTCCAGGTTCCCGTCGTCAGCGATATCCACGAAACCTGCCAGGCCGAAGCGGCTGCTGAAGTCCTGGACGTCATCCAGATTCCGGCCTTCCTCTGCCGTCAGACCGATTTGCTAGAAGCTGCTGCGGCTACGGGGAAATGTGTCAACGTCAAGAAGGGTCAGTTCCTGGCCCCGGAAGACATGAAGAATGTCGTCGCCAAGATCGAACACGCTGGCAATGAAAATATCATGCTCACCGAACGGGGCATCAGTCTGGGCTATCACAACCTCGTCGTCGACATGCGTTCCTTCCCGATTATGCGCAGCTTCGGCTATCCCGTCGTCTTTGATGCCACCCACAGCGTCCAGCTGCCGGGCGGTGCCGGTACGAAATCGGCAGGCCAGCGCCAGTTCGTCGGCAACCTGGCACGAGCCGCTGCCGGTGCCGGTATCGACGGCGTCTTCATGGAAGTACACGATAACCCGGCAGAAGCCCTCAGCGACGGGCCGAATATGCTCTACTTATCGCAGGTCGAAGATGTCCTCCGCGATATGATGGCTATCAACGAAATCGCACAGAAAAGCGTAAGCACGGACAGGTAAGGAGACGAGACCATGATGGATATTTTAGAAGAAGCAAAAGACGTGCTCCATCAGGAAGCACAAGGCATTGAAAAGTTGATCCCTACGCTCAACCAGAACTTCGTCAATGCTGTCAACATGATTATGAAATCGAAAGGCCGGGTCATCGTCACGGGCATGGGGAAATCCGGCCACATTGCCCGCAAAGTATCGGCAACCTTGTCCAGTACGGGGACGCCGTCCATTTTCCTCCATCCGGCAGAAGCCATCCACGGCGATTTGGGCATGGTCACGGCAGACGATGTCGTCCTGGCCTTCTCGAACAGTGGGGAAACGGTGGAAATACTCAATATCCTGCCGTCGCTCAAGCGCATCGGTGCCAAACTCATCACCGTCGTCGGCAATCACAATTCGACCTTGGCCAAACATGCCGATATCATCCTCGACGCATCGGTCGAAAAAGAAGCCTGCCCCCTGGGCCTGGCGCCGACGACGAGTACGACGGCGGCTCTGGCCTTAGGCGATGCCCTGGCTGTCGTCCTCTTGACGCAGCACCATTTCACCAAGAAACAGTTCGGCATCTTCCATCCCGGCGGAGCCCTGGGCAAGAAACTCCTGCTCACTGTCGACGATGTCATGCATAAAGGCCAGGACAACCCGGTCGTCAGCGAAGACAGCATCGTCCAGGATGCCCTGTTCCTCATGACCGAAAAGGGCCTGGGTGCCGTATCCGTTGTCAATGAAGACGGCAAACTCGTCGGCCTGGTCACCGACGGCGACGTCCGCCGCGGCCTGGAAACAGGGTCCAACTTCCTCCAGTGGCCTGTCGACGCCATGATGACCAAGAACCCGCGGGTCATTGCCAACCATAAGCTGGCTACGGAAGCCCTGCACATCATGGAAAAGAACCAGCCCCGTCCGATTACGGTCCTGCCTGTCGTCGACAAGGATGACAAAGTCGTCGGCATGATCCATATTACCGATTTGCTGCGGCAGGGAGTGGTCTGATGAGCTTTTTGACACATATCAAGATGCTGGCCCTCGACGTCGACGGCGTCATGACGGACGGCATCATTTACTACAGCCCGTCGGGCGATGCCATGAAAGGCTTTTCTGCCCGCGACGGCATGGGCATTTCCCTGATCCGGGCCGCCGGCATCCAGACGGCCCTGGTCACAGGCCGCCGCTCACCCATGGTCGAGCAGCGGGCGAAGGATCTGCATATCGACTACGTCCTCCAGGACTGCTCGCGCAAGCTTTTGGCCATGCAGCAGTTGTGCAGTGAAATCGGCCTGTCCCTCGACGAAGTGGCCTACATGGGTGACGACCTGAACGACGTCGAACTCATTGCCAATGCCGGTTTCGGCGCAGCGCCCCTCGATGCCTGCGAAGAAGCCCGTCGGTCGGCCGCTTTCGTATCGGCCTATCCCGGCGGCCACGGGGCCTTGCGGGAATTCGCCGAATATATCTTGAAGAGCCAGCATGTCTGGGATAAGGTCCTGCGCCAGTACTTTGGCGACGCGACCTTTACGTTGCGCCAATAAGAAAGGAGAGTCTGTATTGTGAGTAAGGAATGGCAGTATCATGCTGCACGCGGATTCGGCAAGATTCTCTGTCATCTGCCCTATCCGGTTATCATTTCCTTGGGTCGCAAACTAGGCCCTTTCGTAGGAAAACTGATGAAGAAGCAGCGCGAACGCGGTATTTTCCAGATACAGCGCGGCATGGAGTGCAGCCGTGAAGAAGCGGAACGCATCATGACCGACGTCTTCCGCAATCTCGGCCAGTCGCTCATGGAAATCCTCTATACGCCCAATCTCAATCCGGAGAATATCCGGGACTATGTGACATTGGACCATCCGGAACGCCTGGACGAAGCCATGAAGGAAGGCAAAGGCGTCATCGTCCTCACAGCCCACATGGGCAACTGGGAATGGCTCGGCGCCCTGGCCATCTACGGCTATCCGGCGACGACGATCGTCAAGAACCAGGCCAACGACGCCGTAACGCGCCTGCTCAACGAAAACCGTGAGAACATGGGACTGGAAGTCTTCGCCCGCGGCGGCAATGAAATGATCATCGCTGCCCGTGCCTTGAAGCGCAAGAAACTCCTGGGTTTCCTGGCCGACCAGGACGGCGGCTTCCACGGCGTGCCTCAGCCTTTTTTGGGCAAGATGAGCTCGACGCCGAAAGGACCGGCTATGTTCGCCCAGAAGTTCCATTCACCTATCGTGCCGATTTTCCCGGTCCACGACGAAAATCATCATACCCATTTGATGATCGGTGAAATCATGCATTTCGAAGACACAGGCAACAAGGACGAAGACATTGCCTGCATGACCCGCAAGATGGCCGTCGTCACGGAGAATTTCATCAAGGAACACCCGACAGAATGGCTGTGGTTCCAGCATCGCTGGAGTACAGAACCGGAAGAAATCATAGCACTGCAGCAGAAACCGGAGGCGCATACCGATGATAGCCGAAAAGCTGAAAAAGAATAAAATCTCCATCATTGCCGTCATCGCCGTCATCGGCTTTGCCGTCATGCTCTATAGTTTCATGCATCCCCAGAAGACGGAAGACCCCATGGTCAGCCCGGATAAGCTCGTCGAATTCGAAGGGACGGAGCTGGAAGAAAAGAAAGACGGCCAGCTCGTCTGGCGCTTGACAGCCGATAAGATCCAGATCGACCCGGACACGCAGATCATGTATTTCACCAACCCCAAGGCCCTGGTCGTCGCCGAAGATGGAACGCAGATGACCATTACGTCGGACAAGGGCATCGTCGACCGCCAGAAGCGGACCATCGAAATCAAGCCGCCTGTCAAAGCAGAAACCGATAAGGGTGATACGTTGCAGACCGACGGCAGTGTGTATTATAATATGGATACGCGTATGATCAAAGGCGGCAAGGTCGTCATGGACCGCCATGACAAGACGTCGCTCAAAGCCGATGCTTTTGAAACGGACAGCAGCCTGACCAAGGTGACGCTGACCGGCCATGCGCAGGTGACAAAGGGAGAATAACTATGATGGATTTACTTGGAAAGAAACTGGCAGCTGCCGCTCTCGATGGGGGCCATGATCCTGCCGGCTGCCGGCGCCCTGGCGGCGGATAATGACGGCAACCCGGCCGTATCCGTCACGGCAGACACGCTGGAATATAACGGTAAGACCCAGGTCGCTACGGCGACGGGCAACGTCGTCATCGTCCGCGACCAGGCTACGATGACCGGCAACAAGGCCGTCTATAACTTGAAGACCGCCGAAGCAGACATGGAAGGCAACGTATCGGTCCAGCAGCCGGACATGCAGCTCAACGCCGATAAGGTCCATTCGACCAACAAGAATTACGTCGTCGCTACAGGCAGCGTCCGCGGCGTCTACGGCGACAAGAAGGTCAATGGCGACAAAGTCGAATACTATCTCGACCAGGATTACGGCATCGTCACGGGCAACGGCTATCTTGAAGCCCAGGGTTCGCAGATGTGGGCCGATCACATCGACGCCTGGTTCAAGCAGATAAAGGCCATCGGTACGGGCAACGTCCATATCGAATCGCCGGCGGAAAACCTCATCGCCTATGCCAATCAGGCCGTCTACACCCAGACGCCGGGGCAGAATGACGGCGTCATCCACTTGACGGGGAATGTCAATGCCACTCAGAACGGCAATTCTCTCAACGGCGACAATGTCGATATCCGCCTGGCCGATAATTCCGTCCAGACCCGCAGCCGATCGACTATCGTCATCGTACCGGGCAGTAATCCGTAATCGTAAGGGGTATCTATGTTTATTCAGACTGAAGATCTCGTAAAAGCGTATAAAGAACGAAATGCCGTCAACGGCGTCAGTATCCGCGTCGACCAGGGCCAGATCGTCGGTCTCCTGGGACCGAATGGCGCCGGCAAGACGACGACTTTCTACATGATCGTCGGCATCGAACGGCCGACGTCAGGGAAGATAACCATTGATGGCAAGGACATCACCAACCTGCCCATTCACAAGCGGGCGGCCTATGGCATCGGCTATCTGCCTCAGGAAGCGTCGATTTTCCGCAAGCTCACCGTCGAAGACAACCTCCTGGCCATGCTGGAGACGACGAAGCTCAGCAAGAAGGAGCAGCATGAAAAAGTGGAAGCCCTGATGGAAGAATTTTCCATCACCCAGCTCCGCGACCGCCTGGGTATCCAGCTGTCCGGCGGCGAACGGCGCCGCGTGGAAATCGCCCGCTGTCTGGTCATGGACCCGGCCTTTATCCTCCTCGATGAACCTTTTGCCGGCATCGACCCCCTGGCCGTCAACGACATCCAGGGCATCATCAGCCATTTGAAACGGCGCGGCATGGGCGTCCTCATTACCGACCACAACGTCCGGGAAACGCTGAGCATCGTCGACAAAGCCTATATCTTGAGTGAAGGGAAGATCCTCCTCGAAGGCAGTCCGGAAATGATTGCCAATGACCCGGTAGCCAAGAAATTCTACTTAGGCGAAGAATTCAGGATGTAACAGGGAGTATGGAATGCGAATATTAGATAAATATATACTAAAAGAATTTATTGGCCCCTTTTTATTCGGCGTCTGTGCCTTTACAGCAGTCTTCGTCGGGACGGGTACGCTCTACCGTATTGCCAACCTCATCAACCAGTACGGGGCTTCGGCCTGGGCTGCCTTCCGCGTCTTCGTCCTGGCCATGCCGTCGATCATCGTCGTCACCTTTCCCATGTCCGTCCTCTTAGGGTCGCTCATGGCCTTTGGCCGCCTTTCCAGTTCCAGTGAAATGATCGTCATGCGGGCTGGCGGACAGAACTTCATCCGCCTGGCCATGCCGATTTTCATTGCCGCTTTCTTCATTTCCATCGGGGCGACGGCCTTCAACGAATACGTCGTGCCCAAGGCCAACAACGCCTATAACACGATCATCAATGAAGAAATAAAGCACAATGTCGCGCCGACGACGCAGGACCATATCATCATCAAGAACACCAAGGGCTCCGATATATCCAGCCTCATGTATGCCCGTCAGTACGACGCCAACACGAAGCAGCTCAAGGATATTACCGTCCAGGAATTTGAAAATGATACGCTCATGCGCGTCGAACAGGCTGACCGGGCCGACTGGAACGGCCAGAAATGGGTCATGCACGAAGGCATGATCTATGACGTATCGGCCAATGAACAGACGACGCGGTCCCTGAAGTTCCAGAACCAGGCCCTGCCGATTACGCAGAAGCCGAATAAGATCAATGCATCCCAGAAGAAACCGGATGAACTGACCATCCGCGAACTGCGGGAACAGATTAAACTCTTGGACCAGAATTCCGTCAACACCAATAAGATGAAAGTCGAAATGTACAACCGCTTCGCCCTGCCTCTGGCCAGCCTGGTCTGCGCCATCGTCGGCGCGCCCCTGGGGATGCAGAAACAGCGCGGCAGTTCGTCCATCGGCTTTGGCATCAGTGTCGTCGTTATCTTTATTTACTATTCCATCATGACCCTGGGCAACGCCCTGGGCAATGGCGGCAAGATACCGGCCTACCTCGCCGCCTTCCTGCCGGACATCATCTGTGGCGTCGCCGGCGTCATCTTAGTCTACAAAAAATCGAAATGAGGGAAAAGGCGCTGTCGCATGAAGGCAGCGCCTTTTGAGTATTAAGTTTGCAGTTTGTAGTTTTTAGCGAATGGTTCTAAATTTAAAGCCATCTACTGCAAACTACAAACTCTGTGCTACAAACTATAAAGCGAAAGGGGCCTCGCATAATGGTAGAAACCCTCGTGCGACAGCCCCTTTTAAGAGGCTGGGGGCTAACAGCCAGCTGCTAACGACTAGGGCAGGACGGCCCTTGCAGTACACGGTAGTTATGGGCTATAATATAATGATATAAAGGAATGAGCAAAGGTGGTGTCTTATGGAATATGGATGGGTCATGCTGATCGTCTTGTCTGTTATGGGCGGGATCATTGCCTATCTCGGCGATAAGATCGGCTCCCGTGTAGGGAAACGGAAAATTAAATTATTCGGTTTGCGGCCGAAGTATACGTCCATCCTGGTTACCATCCTGACGGGGATCAGCATTGCCGTCATCACTTTAGGCGTCATGTCTATCTTGTCGGAAAATGTCCGCATCGCCTTGTTCGGTATGCACCAGCTGCAGATGCAGAAGGCCCAGCTCGAAGCCCAGCGGGATGAACTGCTGCAGCAGGCCAAGGACCTGGGCAAGGAACTGGACGATAAGAACGAGCTCATCGCCTCCAATAAAGAACTCCTGAAGAAACAGCAGGAACAGCTGGACGGCAAGAATGAAGAAATCCGGACGACTCAGCTGGACCTGCAGCAGGCCCAGGCCGCCCGCGACGACAAGGCCCGCCAACTGACGGTCATCCAGGTTGCCATGGACGAAGCCAAGAAGCAGCGCGACTCGGCCCTGGCCGATAGTGAAAAGGCCCGTCAAGACGTAGCTATGCTGGAAGAAACGAAGCAGAAGATGATGGGCACCATCGACGTCCTCGACAAGCACATCAAGCTGCTCAATGAAACGATGACCAATATCCGCGAAGGGACGGTCGTCTTCCGCGTCGGCGAAGTCCTGTCCAGTAACGTCCTCAACGGCGGCCTGAGCCAGGCCCAGACGCGGGAAGAACTGAGCCGGGCCATGAGCCAGACCAATACCATGATCTGCCGTCATCTCGGCGTCCGCGATGAAAATACGGTCCTCCTCTATATTGCGCCAGACGAATTCAACGCTACTGTCGACGCCCTGCAGAAAGCCGGGAAGTCGCAGAAACTGCTCCGCATCATCGCCGCCGGCAACATCATGCTCGGCGAACCGGCCCTGGTCCACGTCGAAATGTATGACAACAACCTCATCTATCACCGCGGCGACGTCGTCTACGAAGAACGGCTGACAGCCCAGGAATTGTCGGGCAATGCCGAACTGCAGGTCATGCGTTTCCTCCATAACGTCAATCAGCAGACCCAGGCCAAAGGCCTCCTGCCGGACCCGCTGACCGGCAATGTCGGGGCCCTGACGGCAGTCGAAATGTTCGAGACCATCAACAAGATAAAGAACCACAGCGGCGCCGATATCGTCCTCAAGGCCGTCACCGAAGCCGATACCTACACGGCCGGCCCCTTGCAGATCGACATCCGCGTAGAAGCCGACGAATGATGGGAGCTGTTACATGAAGGCTTCTGTCATCATGAAAAGTCCCTTTCTCTTTATAGTTTGTAGTATAGAGTTTGTAGCAAATAGTTTTATAATTACTGCAAACTACAAACTGCAAACTTAAAACTCAAAATGAGGCTGTCTGAATGTGGCAGCCTCATTCCTAGGAGGAGATACATTGATCTTTGCCATTGACCCTGGTTCGGAAAAGACGGGGACTGCTGTCGTCGCCGATGACGGCAGTCTGGTCACGAAGGCCATCGTGCCGACGCCGGAACTGGGCGACTATTTG
Source organism: Megasphaera sp. NM10 (assembly GCF_000417505.1). Taxonomy (GTDB): domain Bacteria; phylum Bacillota; class Negativicutes; order Veillonellales; family Megasphaeraceae; genus Megasphaera; species Megasphaera intestinihominis. The sequence goes on along the minus strand of NZ_APHY01000030.1, from coordinate 21,253 downwards.
AGTCACATTTATGAAAACTATCCTTTTTCCCATATCGTCATGGGCGATGGGACCAATCATAAAAAGCTGCAGCCCCTGGTCGAGCAGTGGATCGCCAGGAACCACGGGGATATCACTTTTTCCCTGACAGATGAAAAATTCACCACTGTCGAAGGGCGCAAGCTCTATTTTAAATATACCCCGCGCAAGGCTGGCGCCGTTTCGTGCCACTGTCCTTCCAATATCCGCCAGAACCGGTCGATGACTTCGTCGCCTGGATCATCGGCCACCGTTATTTAGCGAAACAACGAGGAGAAAAAATATGAAATACATCTTGCGTGCCCTGGGCCTGGCCCTTGGCGCTCTCATCTACACCATCGGCCTGGACGTCTTCCTGGTCCCGAACCACGTTATCGACGGCGGCGTCGTCGGCATTGCCCTCATGGCAGCGCAGGTGACAGGCATCAGTTTCAGTGTGTTCATCATCATCCTGAACATTCCTTTCTTTATCTTTGGCTATAAGAAGATAGGTGCCTTTTTCACCATATCTTCGCTCTTTTCCATCCTCTGCCTGTCCGGGTGGAGCACGTTCATCCATTACGAACGGGTCACGTCGGATCCTTTCTTGTCGACCATTTACGGCGGCATCATCATCGGCCTCGGCGTGGGCCTCATCATCCGCTGGGGCGGTTCCCTGGACGGGACGGAAGTCCTGGCCATCATCGCCGACAGGCGCACGCCTTTTTCCGTCGGCGAGACGATCATGTTCTTCAACCTCTTCATCCTGGGCAGTTCGGGCTTTGTCTTTTCCTGGGACAGCGCCATGTATTCCCTGGTGGCATACTTCATCGCCTATAAGATGATCGACGTCGTCACCAACGGCCTCGATGAAATGAAGGGGATGCTCATCGTTACGGGCAAGCACGACGAAGTGGCCGACTGCCTGACCAGGGATATGGGCCGCGCCGTGACCCTCATCAACGGCGAAGGCGCTTACAAGCGGGAAAAGACGATGATCCTCTACTGCGTCGTGTCGCGCCTGGAGATCACCAAGATACGCGATGCCATCACCGGCGTCGACCCCAACGCTTTCGTATCGGTCTTCGATATCAGTGAAGCACATGGCGGCCTCTTCAAGCGGCATAAAATGCATGGATAAAAAGTCAAAAAAAGCTTGACATAATTGGCGAATCTGCTGTATTGACATACAGCTCATATTTGCTATTATATAAAATAATTGGGTTATAGCGTTAACCTGAAAAAATGACAACACAGGTGATAGAACACCTATTGGGAGGTATACAATGGCACAGTTAAATTTCAATATCGAAGACATTTGCGGCACTTTGTCGGAAAATAAAGACGGCTGGCGCAAAGAACTGACGTACATCAGCTGGAATAATCGGGCACCGAAATTCGACCTCCGCTCGTGGGATCCGGATTATCAGGCCATGACCAAAGGTATTACCATGACCAAGGAAGAACTGGAAAAACTGCGTGATGTATTGAACGAAATGGATTTCGATAAATACTAAGGAGTGATTAAGTATGCTTTCGGCAATTCAATGAGATGAATGGAATGAAAGCATACTTTTTTGTTTTCCTTGCCAAATTTGCCAAAACATTATATAATCTCTAGTTGTATGTGCTGTTAGTACTTGGTAATAATTTCAAGGGTGAATGAAATGGTTCGTATAGCGAGAGATAAGCGACATGCTTTATTAAAGAAGCGGATTGAAGAAAATCCTTTTATAAACGACGAAGAATTGGCTGAAGAATTTTCCGTCAGCGTGGCTACTATCCGCTTGGACCGCATGGCCTTGGGAATCCCCGAAATGCGTATCCGCATCCGCCAGAAGGCAGAAGCGGCGCAGCCGAAACTGCGTAACGCCCCTGTCGTCGGGGAGCTCGTGGACTGCATCATCGGCAAGAATGCCATTTCAATCATGACGGCAACAGACGATATGGTCGACGAAGCACACATCGTGCGTTCCCAGTGCCTATATGCCCAGGCCAGTTCCCTGGCGCGGACGGTATTGAATCTTCCTGTCTGCATTACAGCCGTAGCCAATATTAAATATAAACAGCCCGTCACTGTAGGCGATAAACTGATCGCCAAGGCCGAAGTCATGCGCCAGCGCGACCAGAAATACTACGTATGGGTCACGATCCGGAAGATGCGGAAAGAAGTATTCCGGGCAAAATTTATCATAGAATCTTTGGAATAATGGAGCGGTAATAGAATGAAAATAGCTGTAGATGCTATGGGCGGTGATTACGCACCCGAAGAAATCGTCCTCGGTGCCGTAGAGGCCGTCAAAGCATATGATTTTGATGTCGTCCTGGTAGGTGACGAAAAGAAAATACGCGGCGTACTGAGCAAATATGGCGCCAAAGAAAGCGACCGCCTGTCCATCGTACACGCCAGCGAAGTCATCGAAATGGGCGAACATCCGGCTCAGGCCATCCGCCGCAAGAAAGACGCATCCATCGTCGTAGCGACGCGGCTGGTCAAAGACGGCCTCTGTGATGCTGTCGTCGCCGCTGGCAGCACTGGCGCCGCTGTGACGGCGGCTCTCTTTGGGCTGGGACGCATCAAAGGCATCGAACGGCCCTGCATTGCGACGCCTATCCCGTCGAAGAAGGGGATCACGGTGCTCCTCGATTCCGGGGCTAATGCCAACAGCAAGCCGAAACACCTCGTCGAAGGGGCCATCATGGGATACCACTATGCAAAATACATCCTGGGCGTCGAAAAACCGACGGTCGGCCTGCTGAACATCGGCGAGGAAGCGTCGAAGGGCAATGAGCTCTGCCAGAAGACGTATCCGATGCTGGAAAATTTGAAAACTATCTCTTTCTATGGTAACGTAGAAGGGAGAGATATACCGAAAGGCACGGTCGATGTCGTCGTCTGTGACGGCTTCGTCGGCAATGTCATCTTGAAATTTGGCGAAGGCATGGCCATGTTCATCATCCGCCTCGTCAGAGATACGATCAAACAGAGCGGCTTCATCACTAAACTGGGGGCCTTAGCGGTCTACCCGGCCTTGAAATCGCTGAAGAAACGACTGGATTTCACCGAATACGGCGGTGCGCCGCTGCTCGGTGTCGATGGCAGCTTTATTATCTGTCATGGCAGTTCGAAAGCCAAGGCCATCAAGAACGCCGTCCGCGTTGCCGGTGAAATCGCCGAACAGGACGTCGTCGGCCATATTCGTAAAAGTATAGAGGAAGAAGAGGTAGAACAGTATGATAGTGAAAGCTAATCCCGCTGGGATTCTTGGTACAGGTCACTGTGTACCTGATCAGGTATGGACGAATAAAGATTTAGAAAAAATGATGGATACATCCGATGAATGGATCCGCAGCCGTACAGGCATCGGCGCCCGCCACGTTGCGCCAGAAGGCGTCACGACGTCGGACCTGGCTACCAAAGCCGCCGAAGAAGCCTTGAAGAACGCCGGCATCAAAGCGGAAGACCTGAATTTGATCATCGTCTGCACCTTGACGCCGGACCGGGCCTTGCCGTCGACGGCCTGCAAAGTACAGGCCAACCTCCATGCGGTCAATGCCGCTGCCTTTGATTTGGAAGCGGCCTGCTCGGGCTTTGCCTACGGTTCGATCATTGCTTCCCAATTCATCGAAAATAAGATGTATAAATATGTTCTGGTCATTGGTGCGGAAATCCTGACCCGCGTCGTCAACTGGAAGGACCGCTCGTCGTGTGTACTCTTCGGCGATGGCGCCGGTGCCGCTGTCATCGGCCCCGTACCGGAAGGCTACGGCATCCTCGGCGGGGCTATGGGAGCTGACGGAACGGGCGGTGATTTCCTGACGATTCCGGCCAGCGGTGTCGAAATGCCGCCGACCGATGCCCTGCGCGAAAACGGCATGGCCTATGCCAAGATGGACGGCAAGGAAGTCTATAAATTCGCCGTCAAAGCCATGCCCCATGCCGCAGAATTAGCCCTCAAGCGGTCGGGCCTGACGAAGGAAGACATCGATGTCCTCGTACCGCATCAGGCTAATATCCGCATCATCCAGTCCGCCGCCAAACGGCTCCACGTTCCGATGGAAAAAGTATTCGTCAACATCGAGAAATACGCCAACACGTCGGGGGCTTCCATTCCCCTGGCTTTAGATGAAGCCATCAAAGCAGGGATGATCCACCGCGGTGATATCGTCTGCCTGGATGGCTTCGGCGCCGGCCTGACCTGGGCCAGCTTAGTTATGAAATGGTATTGATTTTTTTACGAGAGGTGTGACTGATGATGAAAAAGGCATTTGTTTTTCCCGGCCAGGGTGCTCAGAAAGTTGGGATGGTCAAGGATTTATACGACGCATATCCCGTTGTCAAACAGCTTTTTGAAGAAGCCGACGACGCTTTGGGTTTCTCCCTGACCAAGCTCTGCTTTGAAGGTCCCGATGAAGAACTCATGAAGACCTATAATACACAGCCGGCTATCCTGACGGCCAGCACGGCCTGCTGCCGCGTCCTCGCCCAGGAAGGACTGACACCGGACATCGCTGCCGGCCACAGTCTCGGCGAATATTCGGCCCTCGTCGCTGCCGGCGCCCTGACCTTTGCTGACGCCGTCCGCACGGTCCGCCTCCGCGGCCAGTTCATGCAGGAAGCTGTACCCCTCGGTGAAGGCGGCATGGCCGCTATCCTCGGCCTGGCTGAAGATAAGATCAAAGACATCTGTGCTCAGATTTCGGCTCAGGGCGGCACGGTCCAGGCCGTCAACTTCAACTGCCCCGGCCAGATCGTCATCGCCGGCAGTACCAAAGCCGTCGAAGAAGCTGCCGCTGCCATGAAGGAAGCCGGTGCCAAACGGGCTATCCTCCTTCACGTCAGTGCTCCTTTCCACAGCACGCTCATGGAACCGGCTGCCAAACGGTTGGCCGAAGTGCTCGATGACATCACCATTTCCGATGCCAAGATCCCCGTCGTAGCCAATGTCAACGGCCAGATCGAAACATCGGCTGCCGATATCAAGGCCAACCTGGTCAAACAGGCTGCCAGCCCGGTCCTCTGGATCGACTGTACCAAGACCATGCAGGCTTTCGGTGCCAAAACCTTCGTCGAAGTCGGCCCGGGCAAGACCCTTTGCGGTTTTAACCGTAAAATCGACCGCAAAATCCACAGCGAAAATGTAGAAGATATTCCTTCCTTACAGAAAACGCTTGAATTTTTCCAGGAGGTTCGATAAAATGCACTTAACAGGGAAAACTGCTATCGTCACCGGCGGCTCCCGCGGCATCGGCCGCGCCGTAGCCATCGCCCTGGCTGAAGCCGGTGCCAGCGTCGCCATCATTTATGCTGGCAATACGAAAGCTGCTGAAGAAACGAAGCAGGCCATCGAAGAAAAAGGCGCTCAGGCTATGGTCATCCAGTGCGATGTCTCTGATGAAAAAGCTGTAGCCGACATGGTGAAGGCCGTCAAGAAAGAACTGGGCCGCGTCGATATCTTAGTCAATAATGCGGGCATCACCCGCGACGGACTGCTCATGATCATGAAAGAAGAAGACTGGCAGGCCGTCCTCAATACCAACCTCAATGGGGCGTTCCACTGCACCAAGGCCGTATCGCGGCTGATGATGAAACAGCGCAGTGGTTCGATCATCAACATTACGTCTGTCGTTGGCGAAACGGGCAATGCCGGCCAGGCCAATTACGCCGCTGCCAAAGCCGGCCTCATTGGCTTCACCAAGTCCGTAGCCAAAGAACTGGCTTCGCGCAATATCCGCTGCAATGCCGTAGCACCGGGATGCATCGCCACGGATATGACGGCTGTCCTCGGTGAAGACGCCGTCGATGCCATGGTCAAGACCATTCCCATGGGCCGCGTCGCCCAGCCGGAAGAAGTGGCCAAGGCCGTCTTGTTCCTGGCATCGGACGATGCCAGCTATATTACCGGCCAGACCCTCAACGTAGACGGCGGCATGGTAATGTAATACAAAAAGCATACTCCACTGAAAGGGGGTGAATGGACATGAGCGAACAGGATACTTTTGAAAAAGTTAAGAGCATTGTTGTTGAACAGTTAGGCGTTGACGAAAAAGAAGTCAAAATGGACGCTGCTTACATCGATGATTTAGGCGCTGATTCCTTGGACATTGTTGAACTTATCATGGCTTTCGAAGAAGAATTCAATATCGAAATCCCTGATGATGTGGCTGAAAAAATCAAAACTGTCAAGGATACAGTTGATTACATTGAAAAGGAAAAGAAAGCGTAAGTACGCAATAAGAGCCCGAAGGGGGAGGCATGTTGCATGTCTTCCCCTCCCGGTATCTTGAATGGAGGAAAACAGAGTGAAGCTGCCAGAATTAAGAATAGGTAAGCTCGTAGCAAAGGTGCCAATCATTCAGGGCGGCATGGCCATCCGTTTGTCCACAGCCCGGCTGGCTGCAGCCGTGGCCAATGAAGGCGGTATCGGCCTTATTGCGGCATCTGGCATGCCTTTTGACGAATTGCGATATGAAATTAAGTTAGCCAGAAAATTGTCTCCTCATGGAATCATAGGTATAAACGTAATGGTTGCAGCCCGTGAATTCAAGGGCATCGTGACTACTGCTATTGAAGAAGGAATCGATCTGGTTGTGGCAGGCGCAGGCTTTTCCCGGGACATGTTCGCCTGGGGCAAAGCATCGGGCACGCCTATTGTCCCTATTGTGTCTTCTGCCAAACTAGCTAAAATATCCCAATCCCTGGGTGCTTCGGCCGTCGTCGTCGAAGGAGCTGAAGCAGGCGGGCATTTGGGGACCAACCGTTCGAGCCGCCTCATCGTGCCGGAAGTCCGCGCTGCCGTTGACATCCCTGTTATCGGTGCCGGCGGGGTACTGCATGGTGAAGACATTGCGGAAATGCTCCGCCTCGGCGCCAATGGCGTCCAGATGGGCAGCCGCTTTGCTGCCAGCGTTGAATCGAATGGTTCTGAAGAATTGAAGAAAGTCTATCTCCGGGCCAATAAACCGGAAGACTTCATCCTCATACACAGTCCTGTCGGCCTTCCCGGCCAGGCTATCCGCACGCCTTTCTCCGAACGGATCCTCCTGGGGACGGCACCGAAGCCGGAAACATGTGACCAGTGTCTCAAGAAGTGCAGTCATAAATACTGCATCATCCGGGCATTGACGCGGGCTCAGCAGGGTGATGTCGAAACAGGTCTGGTATTTTCCGGCAGGCGCATGATGGAAATCCACGACATTCTGCCGGTCAAGGATATATTTGCCAACATCAAACGGGAAATGGAAGCCATTCCCGACTGATAGTACGTTACTTTTTATAATGAGGTGAAAACTTTGGAAAAACGCGTAGTAATTACAGGGTTAGGTGTCATTTCTCCTGTTGGCATCGGTAAAGATGCTTTCTGGAATGCCCTGCTCAACGGCGAAAACGGCATCGGCCCCATTACCCACTTTGACGCAACCGAATATGCTGCCCGCATTGCCGGCGAAGTCAAAGATTTTAACCCCGCTGACTACGGCATCGACCGTAAAGAAGCCCGCCATATGGACCCGTCCACGCAGTTCTCCGTAGCTGCTGCCAAACTGGCTCTTGACGATTCCAAAATCAATCTGGATGAAGAAGACCGCGACCGCATCGGCACCATCATCGGTACGGGCATTGGCGGTATGGAAACGCTCCACAACTTGTACAAAGGCTTGTTCGCGAAAGGTCCGTCCCGCGTCAACCCCTTCGTCGTACCGAAGATGATTGCCAACATGGCATCGGGCCAGGTATCCATCTTCTTCGGCCTCCAGGGCCATTGTGCCAGCGTCGTCACGGCTTGTGCCACAGGCACGAACTCCATCGGCGCTGCTTACCGCATGATCCAGCGCGGCGAACTCGACGCCGCTGTTGCCGGTGGTACCGAAGCCGCTGTATCTCCCGGTGCCGTAGCTGGCTTTGCTGCTATGAAAGCTTTGAGCACGCGCAACGATGACCCGGCTCATGCATCGCGCCCCTTCGATAAAGACCGCGATGGTTTCGTCATGGGTGAAGGCGCCGGCGTCGTCTTCCTGGAAGAACTGGAACATGCTAAGAAACGCGGCGCTCACATTTACTGTGAAATCGGCGGTTATGGCAGCAATGCCGACGCTTATCACATCACGGCTCCGGCTCCGGAAGGCATCCAGCAGTCCAAATGCATGGCTCTGGCCGTCAAAGATGCCGGCCTCCAGCCGGAAGACGTCGATTACGTCAATGCTCACGGTACGTCGACGCACCTCAACGACCTCAACGAATCGAAGGCCATTGCCCGCGTCTTCGGCGACCATGCCAAAGACATGCTCATCAGCTCGACGAAATCCATGACCGGCCATCTCCTCGGCGCTGCCGGCGCTGTCGAAGCCATTGCCTGCGCCATGACCATCGAAACGGGCAAGGTCCATCCGACGATCAACCTCGTCGAACCGGAAGACGAATTGAAAGAACTGGGCCTCAATTATGTACCCAATAAAGCCGTAGAAGCTGACGTCAACGTCGCCATTTCCAACTCCTTCGGTTTCGGCGGCCATAATGCAACCCTGCTCTTCAAGAAGTACGCTGAATAATAAAGAAGACTGACCTGATGGATACCGAACGAAAACAACAGTTAGAACAATTTATACAGGTCCTGGGCCTCAAGGAATTCCACAATCTCCTCATTTTGGATCAGGCCCTGACCCATTCATCCTATGCCAATGAAAACAAGGCTAGCCACGGCTATTACAACGAACGCCTGGAATTTTTGGGCGATGCCATCCTGGACCTGGTCGTAGGTGAATATCTGTTCCTTCATTATCCCAACATGCCCGAAGGGGAACTGTCCAAGGCCCGGGCCAGTGTCGTCAGCGAAACGCCGCTGGCTTCGGTCTGTGCCAAGTTCCACATGGGGGACTATATCCTCCTGGGCAAGGGGGAACTGGCTACGGGAGGACGCACGCGGCCGAGCATCATGGCCGACGCCTTTGAAGCCGTCGTCGGTGCGATTTATATTGACAGTTCCTATGAAGAAGCCCGTAAATTCATTCTTCACCAGCTCAAGGGCTACCTGGACCTGGTCAAGAGCGGCCATTATGAAAAAGACTATAAGACCCTCTTCCAGGAATACGTCCAGCAAAAGGGCCCGCAGCACATCGAATACGAACTGTGCCGCAGCGAAGGACCGGACCACGACAAGACCTTCTACATGGAAGTCAAAGTCAACGGCAAAGTCCTGGGCGAAGGATCGGGAAAAACAAAAAAAGACGCCGAACAACATGCAGCCCATACAGCGCTCATGGATTTGAAAGGCGAAGGTTTTTGAGCAGTTAGCCGTTAGCCGTTAGTAGTTAGTGTCTGGTTTGGCTAACCCCTAACCCCTAGCCGCTAACACCTTGAAAGGCTTGTCGTCATACGACAAGCCTTTTTTCATTCCACGGGAGGCATCATGCAAACGTCTATCATCCCTATTTTCATTCCCCATATCGGCTGTCCCCACCGCTGTGTCTTCTGTAATCAGTGGCAGATTACGGGACATCAGGGCCTGCCGTCGCCCGATGAGGTGCGTCGTCTCATTGCGTCCTATACGGCGTCGGCCCGGACGCCGCGCCACTGGGAAGTGGCTTTCTACGGCGGCAGTTTCACGGCCATGCCCGGGGAGGTACAGGAAGGCCTTCTGCAGCCGGCTTACGAAGCCTTGGAGGCCGGTACGATTGACGCCATCCGCTGTTCGACCCGGCCGGACTGCATTACGCCGGAGATATTGCAGCGCCTGCAGCAGTACGGCATGACCTGCGTCGAACTGGGCGTCCAGTCCATGGACGATACCGTCCTCGAGCAGGCCCGGCGGGGCCATACGTCAGGGGATGTCGTGGCGGCGACGGCTCTCCTGCGGCAGTACGGCTTCACCGTCGGCCATCAGCTCATGCCCGGCCTGCCCGGTGAAGACTGGCCGAGCCTGGTCCGGACCACGGCGGCTATCTGCCAGCTCCAGCCGGACCTGGCCCGTATCTATCCCGTCGCCGTCCTCGCCGGGACGGACCTGGCTGCCAGCTGGCGGGCCGGCCGCTACCAGCCCTTGACCATCCATGAAGGCGTCGTCCGGGCGGCCTACATGAAGCAGCACTTCCTGGAACAGGGCATAAATTGCATCCGGACGGGCCTGCAAGCCACGGAAGACCTCGACGACGACACGCAGGTCCTGGCCGGGGCCTACACGCCGGCTATGGGCGAATTAGTCGATACTCGCCGCTATGGTCGGCAGCTCCTGTCCTTCCTCCGCAGCCTGCCCGATGAACCGGCAATCACCATCGGCTATAACCGGCGCGATACGTCCCGCGTCCGGGGCTATCGCAACGTTACCGTCAAGACGGCCCGCTGGAGCCTGCCTCAGCACCTGATCTGGCATCAGGATGAGGTACCCCTTGGTCATATCCGTGTCTGCCAGGGCCGGACTGTGTATGACCTCGATGTGAATAGCAAAACCGGGCCTACTATGATATAATAAGATGATACGCATGATTTTCGCATCCAACCTTTGAAGATAAATACAACATTGGAGGAAATAGAATGGCAAGAGTAAAAATCACAGAAACGGTCCTTCGCGACGGCCACCAGTCCATTGCGGCCACGCGTATGCGCCTGCGCCAGATGCTGCCGGTCCTGGAAGCGATGGATGAAGTCGGCTATAATGCCCTGGAATGTTGGGGCGGCGCTACCTTTGATACGTGTATGCGCTTCCTCGACGAAGACCCGTGGGAACGCCTGCGGACCATCAAGAAGCACGTCAAGAAGACGCCCTTGCAGATGTTGTTCCGCGGCCAGAATATCTTAGGATACCGCCATTATGCCGACGACGTCGTCTACGAATTCGTCAACCGCGCCGTCGATAACGGTATCGACATCATCCGCGTCTTCGACGCCCTCAACGACCCGCGCAACCTGGAATCGTCCATCAAGGCGGCGAAAGACACGAAGTCCGTCCACGTCCAGGGCGCCCTGGTCTATACCATCAGCCCTATCCATACGATGGAATCGTTCACCAAGGTCGCCAAGGAACTGCAGGACATGGGCGTCGACTCCATCTGCATCAAGGATATGTCCGGCCTGCTGTCACCGTATGACGCATACAACCTGATCCGCATGCTCAAGAAGCACTTGTCCGTGCCTATTGAACTGCACACGCACTGTACGTGCGGCCTCGGTGAAATGACCTATATGAAGGCCATCGAAGGCGGTGTCGACATCATCGACACGGCCTTGTCGCCATTCGGCGAAATCACCAGCCAGCCGGCGACGGAATCGATGGTCATGGCTCTGCAGCACAGCATCTATGATACGGACATCGACGTCGACCGCCTGTGGTCCATCGTCGACCACTTCAAGCATGTCCGCAAAGAACTGGAAGACGAATTCAAATTGACCATGCCCAGCCAGATCAATCCGGCTGTCCGCAAATATCAGATTCCCGGCGGCATGCTGACCAACCTCTATAACCAGCTAAAAGCCCAGGGCGCCGAAGACCGCTTCGACGAAGTCCTGGCCGAAATGCCCAACGTCCGCCGCGACCTCGGCTATCCGCCGCTGGTTACGCCGACCAGCCAGATCACCGGCTCGGCAGCAGCCCTCAACGTCCTCTATGGCCGCTATAAGATCGTCACCAACGAAGTCCGCGACATCGTCCGCGGGAAATACGGCCGCGTCCCCGGTAAGATCGATGAAAAGTTCCGCAAGATGTGCATCGGCGACGAACCGGTCATCACCCACCGCCCGGCCGACGACTTGGAACCGGAACTGGAAAAATCGAAGAAAGCCCTGGCTGACGAAGGATTCCCCGATGCCAGCCCGGAAGACGTTTTGAGCTATACCCTGTTCCCAGAAGTAGCCCTGCCGTTTTTCCGTAAAAGAGATAACAAATAGACTATTGACAAGTCCTGTCGAATCAGTTAAAATAGAAAAGTCGACGGGACGTGGCGCAGCTTGGTAGCGCGCTTCCTTGGGGTGGAAGAGGTCGCGAGTTCAAATCTCGCCGTTCCGACCAAGACAAAAAAAGGGTTTGTCGTTATGCGACAAATCCTTTTTGTTGTCAGTAGCTAGCAGTTAGTTGTTAGCGGATGGCTTTAAATTTAAGGGCTTTTTCTGCAAACGACAAACTCTGTGCTACAAACTGTAGAGTAAAAGGGACTGCGCATGATGACATAATCTTCGTGCGACAGCCCCTTTTTTGTCATTGTAGGGGCTCGCACGTGGGGAGCCCGTTCCGGAATTTGGATGATTCTTCTGACAGACTAGTTGGGAAAAATCACACATATCCTGAAGCGGGCCGCCCTTTGGGACGGCCACTACGAAATGCTAACCACTAGCCACTAACCACTAACCACTAACCACTTCTCACGGTTGCTTTTTCGGCCATTTCTGATAGAATGATGATAAATAGTATAGTATATATCCGTTTGTCATCCGCTTATTTTCTGTCAGAGGAGGTTTTCATCATGGGTTACATTTTAAAGAAAGACCAGCAGGACCTGGTCAATTTGGCTAAAGATTTTGCTGAAAAGAAAGTCGCTCCTTTTGTTCATGAATTGGATCAGGCTAAGGAACCGGGCCAGAAGTTACTGGACATCTATCAGGAAGCCGTCGACATGGGCTTCTGCGGCCTGGAAATCCCGGAAGAATACGGCGGCCTGGGCCAGGATTATTATACCGTTGCCGCTGTCTATGAAGAACTGGCAAAAGTCGACGCCGGTGTCGCTACGGCTATTGCCGCTTCCGGCCTGGGCCTGAAACCGGTACTCCAGCACGGCACGGATGCCCAGAAGAAGCTCTATGCCGAATACCTGACCGGTGAAAAGGGCAGCGGTTTCTGCGCTTTCTGCCTGACCGAAGCCAATGCCGGCTCCGATGCGGCAGCCGGGACGACAGTCGCTGTCAAACAGGGCGATGAATACGTATTGAACGGCACGAAATGCTTCATCACCAACGGCGGCGTCGCTTCGGTCTACACGGTCTTTGCCATTACCGACAAGACAAAGGGCGTCAAAGGCATTTCGGCTTTCATCGTCGAACGGGACCGCCCAGGCGTTTCTGTCGGCAAGGAAGAAGATAAGATGGGCATCCGCCTGTCCAACACGACGGAAGTCATTTTCCAGGACGTCCATATCCCGGCTGACCACCTCATCGGTCAGGAAGGGAAGGGCTTCATCTATGCCATGCAGACCCTGGACCTGGCCCGGCCTATGGTCGCATCCCTGGCCGTCGGCATTGCCCAGCGGGCTATTGACGAATCGGTCAAATACGCCAAACAACGCGTCACCTTCGGCAAACCGATTATCAAGCACGAAGTCATCGCCTTTAAACTGGCTGACATGGACATGAAGACCGAAGTCGCCCGTGCGGCAATCATCAACTTCCTCAACACCTACTATGCCGTACCGAAACGGAACTATACCCGCGAAGCTGCCATTGCCAAATGCTTTGCCGGTGACATGGCCGTCCAGGTCGCATTGGAAGCTGTTCAGATCCTTGGCGGCTTCGGTTACAGCCGGGAATATCCGGTAGAAAAACTCGTCCGCGATGCCAAGATCATGCAGATTTACGAAGGCACCAACGAAGTTCAGCGCATGGTCATTGCCGGCTTCGTGGCGAATAAATAACACTCATCAATGAAGGGGGAACCAATTCATGAGGGATTTGAACATTATACGTTCTAAAAAAGGTTTTATCAGTGATATGGACGGTGTTATCTACCAAGGCAGCACCTTGATTCCGGGGGTAAAGGATTTTGTGAACTGGCTCCAGAAAGAAAAGAAGCAGTTTCTGTTCCTTACCAATTCTAGTGAACGGACCCCGCTGGAACTTCGCAAAAAGCTTCAGTCTATGGGACTGGATGTCGAGGAAAGTCATTTTTATACGAGCGCCCTGGCGACGGCTCATTTCCTGAAAACCCAGGCTCCAGGCTGTTCGGCTTACATCATCGGAGCCCATGGCCTGATCAATGCTCTGTATGAAGTTGGTATTCCTTTCAATGATGTCAATCCGGAATACGTAGTCGTCGGCGAAACGACAGGCTATAATTATGAAATGATCATCAAGGCAACCGAGCTGATCAACAAAGGGGCCAAGCTTATTGGCACCAATGGCGATATGACCAGTCCTAGTGACCGGGGCGTTATCCCGGCCTGCCGGGCCTTGATTGCACCGATTGAACTGGCTACGGGGAAGAAAGCTTACTTCATCGGCAAGCCGAATCCATTAATGATGCGCACTGGCTTGAAAAAGCTGGGCGTCCATTCCGAAGAAGCCGTCATGATTGGCGACCGGATGGATACGGACATCATCGGTGGGGTAGAATCAGGTATGGAAACAGTCTTGGTCATGAGCGGTGTCTCTAATCGGGAAAATATCCAGCAGTTCTCTTACCAGCCCCATTATATCCTGGACCGGATCGGTGATTTAGTGCCGAAAAAAGCAAAAGCTTAATTGAAAAAAGACCACGCACGAAGGTTTCTCTGCCATCATGCGTGGTCCCTTTTGTCTTATAGTTTGTAGTACCGGGTTTGTAGTTTGTAGAAGATGGTTTTAAATTTTTTACCATTTGCGGCAAACTAAAAACTACAAACTTAATACTCAAAAAGCGGCTGTCTTAATAAGACAGCCGCTTTTTGGCATACCCGCATATCTGCCAGGCAATATTTCCGATGATAATACCCAGGACGGCACCGGTCAGGACGTCGCTGGGGAAATGCATGAACAGGTACATACGGGAAAAGGCGACGACACAGGCCAGGCCGTAGGCCGCTATGCCCGGGCGCCGACAGGACCGGAATAAGACCGTGGCCCCGGCAAAGAAGAAGAACGAATGGCCTGACGGAAAAGAGTAGCTGATCGGGTACTTCAGCGTATCCAGCGTCGGCGCACCGGGGATGACCAGATACGGCCGGATACGCATGACGAAGTGCTTGATGGCCACATCGCCGACGAGGATGGCCAGGATGACGGCGACGATGATGGTAAGCGTGACCCAGCGGCTCCGCCGTTTCCAAAGACCGGCGGCCGCTAGGATGGCCCAGAGCCAAAGCGTATTGATCACCGTCGTGAAGTAAGTGATGAAAGCATCCATGTGCGGCCCGGCCAGGCGGTGCAGCCCAAAGAGGATGTGAATATCCGTCGTCGTAATCCATTCCATAGTAAGACTCCTTTCGTAGAAACAAAAGCCAGTATATCATGAATTTTATGATTAGAAAAATATATATATCATAGATTATCCATATGTAAAAAATATATCTATAAAATCGCTGTAAAACAAAACAGAAAGCATTGAGAAAGCCACATGTCGGGAATATAATAATAGATATGAAGAAAATTCATGATATTGAGGTGATTACATTGGAACAGGAAATATATACATCGACGAACGAACTCTACGACGTCCTCTGCCAGCTCCGGCGCGACGTCCTTTCCCGGGGCGACGCCTTATTCCAGCACTGGCTGCCGCAGATACAGCGGACACGCTTCGTTTATAGCGCCTGGAATATGGCCTTTTACTTAGCTCTGCGCTGCCATGACCTGCGGAAAATCCAGCGCTCCCTCCTGCCCTTGGGCCTGTCCTCCCTGGGACGCGGCGAAGCTCGGGCGATTACCAATCTGGATGCCGTCATGGCCTCCCTCGGCCGGATTTGCCATGAACCGGCAGATAAACTCATCCCTTATCCCCAGACAAAGCGCTTCTTCTACGGTGATACGCTCCTGGCCTATAACACAGGGCGGATTTTTGGTACGGCCAAGACGGGGACGCGTATCATGGTGACCCTGCCGACAGAAGCCGCCGAAGATGGCGGGACCCTGATCCGCAACCTCGTCGCCGCCGGCATGGACTGCGCCCGCATCAACTGCGCCCACGATTCCCGCGAAGTCTGGGATGCCATGATTTCCTACATCCGCCAGGCCGAAGCCGAAACGGGGCATCACTGCAAAGTCTACATGGACCTGGCCGGTCCGAAAGTCCGCATTGCCTCAGTCCTGCTGCGCTATGGCGAAGCCAAGGTCATGCCGGGAGAACAAGTCTTCCTCGTATCCGGCGCCATTTCATCGTATCCTTCAGATTATACGGGAAATATCGTCTTGTCGTGCAGCATCCCGGAAGTCTTTGAAAACCTTCAGAGCGGCCAGCCCGTCCTCATCGACGATGGGAAAATCCGGGCCGTCGTCGAAAGCCTGACCGAAAAGGGGGCCTACCTGAAGATTACCTACACCAAGCCGAAAGGCGGGAAAATTAAGAACCAGAAGAGCCTGAACTTCCCGCAGACGCCGATGAACCTGTCGCCTTTGACGGAAAAGGACAAAGAAGACCTGGACTTCGTCGTCCAACATGCCGATGCCATCGGCTATTCCTTCGTGAAGTCCGCAGCCGACGTAGCCCTCTTGCAGAAAGAATTGAAGAAACGCTGCGGCAAATCGTTCCACCACCTGGCCCTGGTCGCCAAAATCGAAAATAAAGAAGCCGTAGACAACTTGCCGGACATCATCATCCAGGCTGCATCCCGTCAGCCCTTGGGCATCATGATCGCCCGCGGTGACCTGGCCGTCGAAGTCGGATATCGGCGCCTGGCTGAGCTCCAGGAAGAAATCATGTGGGTCTGCGAAGCGGCGCATATCCCCGTCATCTGGGCCACACAAGTCCTGGAAAACCTGGTCAAGACGGGCCTGCCGTCACGGGCGGAAATCACCGACGCCGCCATGGGCGAACGGCTGAATGTGTCATGCTCAATAAAGGCCCGTACATCGTCGAAGCTGTCACCGTCCTGACCAACATCCTCCAGCGCATGGAACAGCACCAATACAAAAAAAACATCCCAGCTGCGGGCCCTTCATATTGCCGAACACGTCTTTGAAGAACTGTGAGGTGTTGTAAATACAACAGTTTTCCGCTATTTTCTATGATATAGTAAAGCCAGAGAGAAAAGGGATGCTCATCCATGTGAAAGGAGCGTGGAAACTATGAAAGCACTGGTATTGTATTCCTCACAGACAGGTAGAGTCAAAAAATTAGCCGAAGCCATCCGTTCGGTCCTGCCGAAAGATACGGACTTCCTGCCCATGGAACAAGCCCCGGAAAACTTTGACGATTACGATATCGTCTTTGCCGGCGTCTGGTTCCTGAACCTGAAATTAGATAACGTCTCCCAAGCCGTCCTGCCGCGGCTCAAAGCCGGAAAAGTCGCCCTCTTTGCCATCATGCACCGCGACCTCTTCTCCGACGACATCTCGAAGAACCTGCGCAGCGCCGTCGAACTCCTGCCCAGCGGCGTATGGGTCGCCGGGACCCACGTCAATTACGTGGCCGAAGCCATGGCTAAGACACCGTTGGGAGAAAACGAATTGATCGACGTAGAATCGGTCAAAGACTTTGCCGAAAACACCTATTACCGTACCCAAACAGATAAGGTTGCCTGATTCGTTTACCAGAATCCCACTCCGGTAACATAGTCAGATGCAAAGGGACCGTCGCATAGCACTTTTGCTGCCATGCGCGGTCCCTTTTCCTTAAAGAATGAATAAAAAAACGACAGTTCCTGTTGCTGGTTACTGTCGTTTTTTTTATTGCTAACCCTAGTGCTAACCTTCTTCGATTTTTCATGTAATAAAAAATAACCACGCGGCTCATAAACCGCGTGGTTATCAGATTCTTTATGGTGGAGATAAGGAGGATCGAACTCCTGACCTCTTGCATGCCATGCAAGCGCTCTCCCAGCTGAGCTATACCCCCATGTGTCTGGTACGGAAAACATTATAGCATGGACTATGGATTATTGTCAAGTTTCAAAGACCTTTTTCTTATTCAAGAAATTCCCATAATATGTTGGCACCGTCCTAGATACTCCATTTTTGCTATACAAAATCGTTCATGCTATAATACTCATAGTTAGAGTAACCCGGATTAACATAAAAATATAGCGTCTCCTTCGTTCCCAAGGAAGAAGGTCCGCCTAGCAGATTGACAATGAATGACAGGAGGTAGACAGATGTCAGGTATTTTCTCCATTTCACGGTTCAGGATGGCAACAGATGGCCCTGGTATATCCACCCTCATTGGTTTTTCCGGCTGTCCCTTAAATTGTCAGTATTGTCCGAATCCTATTTGTCATACTGATCGTAGTCAGTGGCCTGATTATAGTGCTCGTGAACTGATTGATTTTGTCAGACGGGATGAGCTGTATATGCGTATGACAGGTGGGGGCATCGTCTTCGGCGGTGGTGAGCCGCTGGGCCAAGAGTATTTTGTCAAAGAATGTGCTTTGTATAGTCAAAAAACACTGCCAGATATCCCTCTCCGTATCGAGACATCATTGCAGGCATCCATAAAGAACGTACAGGAATTGCTGCCTTATATTTCATTGTGGATCATCGACATCAAAGATTTGAATCCTGATGTTTATTACCGGTATACTCATGGGCAGATGGACCTTATGTGGAACAATCTGATGTATCTTGTACAACATGCTCCCTATGGGCAGGATTCTATATGGGTCCGGGTTCCCCGTATCCCGGGATATAATACAAATCGCGATATCCAGAAAAGCGTCCGCAGGCTCCAACCCTATGTAAAGCATATTGAAGTTTTTTCCTATCGGAAGCCACCAGAAAAGAGGGAGGGGACGACAGAATGAAAGATGCCCATCCATATGAGTTAAAAAACTTTTCCAATATTCAAAATAGTGCTATACAAAACTGGATTCAAAAAGGGTATGCCTATTTTTTAGGCTTAGGGTGTATTCCGGATTTAAAAAGAGCCTGTTTCTATTTTAAGAGAGCCGCTCAAGCAGGAAATCAGCATTGTCATTATCTGGTGAATCAAATAAAACACTATCACTACTATTGGAAACTTGAGTCATGGAATTCATCTTATTACGATTATGATGATGCAGATCCACTTATCCTCGGATTATATCTGGCCCAGGCGGGCTGGATTGAGAAGGGAATCCGGAACTGCCCTGGCAGCATATACTGGTTTAAGAAAGCTTTTAAACGGTCGTATCGGCAAGAGGTACAGCCGTTTGCACGGGAATTTCTGAAACGCTACACTGCCGGCATGGATGCCACTCTTCCTGTCATTCAGTTTATAAAGCAGAAGGCATTAAGTGATGATGTTTACTATTCCTTCGTTTGGGGAGTTTGTCTCGAACGGGGGCTGTCCGTCGAACAAGATGAAAAAGCCGCTTTCCGTTGGTATATGAAGGCCGCTGATGCCGGACAATGTCTGGCATTTGCTGCCCTAAGCCGATGCTATAGCGAAGGGATTGCTGTACCGGTGAATCTCCACATGGCCGCTATCTATAAAAAGAAATACCACGAAGCAAGTACTGAAACATATGCAACAATGGGTATTATAGATGTATTTGACCCAGCGAGTTTCGAAGAAACAATTTACACAAAAAAGAGTATCCAGAAACAGCCAGTACGTTCCGATGGTAAGGATATCTGCCGTACATTACGAGCACTACGGGCTCGATTTGCCGCTGCCAACCACATTTCCTGGAGCGAACCAGACTGCCCTCAGAAAACGCCCTGTTCCGGTACCTGTCCGGCTTGTGAAAAAGCGCTCCGCAAACTAACGAAATTGGCCCAGAAACAACCAGACTGTACGTATCCATTTTTCAAGCTTATTTCCCATGAGCCAGATGTGACCGTTAAGCCAGTGAAACTAAAATCACTTACCCCAAGTGAGCAGTATGTCGACTTACTTACAAACTTTTGTGGCGATATCGATTTTACAATATTGCCTGAACATATCACAAACATCTTAAAGCAGTACTATATCTATGTAGATAGTGATTTATACTACTATCTGTCACTGGAAAATGCACCACTGCTTCCAGGCCTGACGGAAGCCGATTTAGAAACACTGAGAGAGTATGCATCCTCAAGGTCCGTTCGATTATACAAAATACATGTGTCACAACAGGCAATAAAAAAATTTTTACTTCTTTACCCCAAAAAATATGCGGATCAAAAATTTCATCTGATGAAATTGTATAAAGAAGAGGAGTGATATTTTATGAGTAATCGGCATCCTAAGGGAAGGCTGGAAGGAAATTGGCATGTTGAATATGAGCCTAATATGTATACTCCAGGACGTAGAAAAGAAACATGTAAATTTTATGATATGGATAAAAAATGTTGCTGTAATATAGTAGCTCCGGATTTTTCTGTCAGATGCAGGCCTGGCCAATGCGGATATTACGAATATGGGAAACCTATTTCTGAAAAGGACTATAAAATACAGAAACAAATGATGATTCAAAAGGAAATGGCGAATATGTCCGTAGGAAGCCATAGCAGTCATAAGAAGAATAAGAAAGGACAGCAGAAGCACCCGTCAGGCATTAAGAAACATTGGGGAGCTTGTAAGGCCGTGGTTGTTTT
This sequence comes from Megasphaera sp. NM10, assembly GCF_000417505.1. Classification (GTDB taxonomy): domain Bacteria; phylum Bacillota; class Negativicutes; order Veillonellales; family Megasphaeraceae; genus Megasphaera; species Megasphaera intestinihominis. Next base: position 879 of record NZ_APHY01000030.1, on the reverse strand, counting down.
AGAAATTCACAATAACGGTGAGAATATTCAAAAAACTTTTTATTTAGAAAAGCCGGGAACAAGAACGCCTACGACATTTGCAAATGTTTGCAGTCAGGCCCATGCGAACGATATCGTATGGTTTAATGGATTGAAATATCAGATTTTACGTTTTAAATAATACTACTATGTATTCGTATATTCAAAATTCCATATTACATCAATTCTTTTGGAAGTTTCCTTGTTTTCTGCTATACTGAACTAATAATCAGCAGTTTACAACTTTTTGAACAAATAAATATCGCGTAACCACACTTTGAAGTATAATGAATCTGCTCAAAAACATCATTCCAAAGGAGTTACGCGATGATTTCATTATACCTCGAAAATTCGATTATTGGTAGCCTGTTTCGTTTCTTTTCTACATATTTTTCTACGGCGACACGGCCAACGCGATTCCTACTGACCTGGTTGGTCATCGCTCAGGTAGCCTTGCAGGCCTTCCCGTCTCTTCGCTTTCTTCATCGGAATTTCTTGTCCCAGGTGACGCATCGCTGCTTAAATAGTTATTACCGGGCGCTTCAGAACGAAACGGTGACGAGCCGTTCTCTCCGCCTGCAAACAGCGGAATTGGCTTGCAGCCTGATTCCGGCGGCCTTACAGAATGAACCGGTCTTTCTCAGTGTCGATGATACGACGGTACCGAAATTCGGCAAGAAGTTCGATGCTGTTTCTCTGTTGCATGACCATGCCTGCCATACAGGCAAGCCTTACGTAAATGGTCATTGCTTCGTCAGTTTGACACTGAGTGTCCCTGTCCTGAACCAGCATGAAGGAAAAGCTCCGCTTATCCGTTATCTGGCGGTTCCCGTAGGGTACCGGATGTGGACGAAAGACTGA
>NZ_APHY01000029.1 GCF_000417505.1 Megasphaera sp. NM10 | reverse complement strand
TCAGTGGATGAGAATAGCCGTTCCGGACATTGTCACCGTCTTCGGAGCGCTCATGCTTCTTATGGCCGAGATGATTTTCCATCTCACCTTTGAGCATGGACTCAAAAATGGGGCCAAAAATCTGCTTCAGGACGTCCTGTACGTCTTCCGCGCTCTTGATGTCGTAGTTGTTGAGGATTTGCTGAGCAATCTGCTCGCCTGGGGTAGTTGGTGGAGTTTTACACTTTGCCATTCTGTTACCGTCCTTATCTTTGTTTACCCCAGTATGGGGCATAAAGTAGATTCATGCAATACCGATTTACACAAACTATTTTACACTCCCCAAACGAGGATCCTTTTTCTGAGTGTATTGCCGTATTTCCCCTATTAAATTTACCATTTGGGTCTCTGGCGTCTGTGACTGGTCAGCACCGACACAACCAGAAATAGAAATCAGCCCCGTCAGAACAAGTACAGCAGTTGCGAATTTTCTTATCATAAATACCTCCTAAAAAGCATAATCCCTTTACAAACTCTTATTATACCTGGCAACAATCCCCCAGCCTGATAACTATTAGCTCCATCATTATGCCGAGTATACCGTTCAATATCCAGACTTATCGATTCAGTCGATGAACGCTGCCATGAATATCCAGCTGCCAGGGAATACCGACGATATCCTATATTATTGAGATCAAGATGTAACGGATCCGTACTCGATGATATATCTTTAAAATGCATCATAATATGATATTCTTGTTGTTTATTGAGATGATGCATCCAACCAACTCCATAATAATGTGCATAAGAATCTTCAGACGCAAAGCCTTTCATTTTTTCCGTAAGATTTTGAATAGTGTATAATGATAATTCATCTTTCGGAGTTACTGAACGGTTATAGAACAGGCGCATATCCCATTCATCTCCATCTGTATAATGCTGGGTATCTCCTGGATGCCATAAGCCAAATTCATCACGAAAAATACTTTCCTGCTTTGCCGGCGCGTAGGAATCATGTTGAAATTGAATCGAATACTGCATTTTAGGCCCAATATGCTGATATTTAAGCCCTTGATAAAAAATATCACCTGGCGATACGTCACGATGGCTAACTTCTTTAGAATATTCATAACTTTCACGAAAGGTATATTGAATACGCCCAGTCAGACTGTCCTGCTCATTATAATGATGAATCACTTCCAGCCCTGGCGTAAATTCAAAACCAGCCCCAAAATCAGTAAACGGAGCCACGCCTTCAGGAACAATTGCATTCTGATAAAATTTATGTTGGCCTGTAGGAAAATTAAAATTGCACAGATAACGCACGCTGTTAATAGGATGGTCATTATGAACCATAACATCCAACTGCGTATCGACCATACCTGAAATACTACCATTGGATACGCCTGTATCAGAACGAATATAGCCCGTACTAACACCAAAATCCACCTTACGCCCATGTACGCGTCCCTGTTGTGCGTAAGTCATGGGAATAAACAGTTGATGCCCTGAATAGTCGCCATTCCAGTAGTAGTAGTCAACACCCGTTGTAAAGCTGGCACCTTCACCGAAATGCTCCAATTCATAATCTTGCAGCTGTGCTGCTATGATCAGTTGTCCTTCGAATGAAATAGCCCGGTTCATCCAATCTTTGCTTTCTTGGACATAAATTTCAGTATCGATTTCATCTTTTTTAGCCTGCTTCAAATCGTCAGACAGGCTCATAACATCGGCTTCATAATCAGCCACTTTCTCACGACTTTCAGCTTCTGCCTGCTCTGCCTCATTTTGAGCCTCAACAAGTTCATCCATATATGCCTGCATATTATCAAGTTCTTCTTGAGCCGCATCCAGGTCATCACTAGAAGCCTCCACTTGATTACTCAAATCATTCAATTGTCCATCATAATAACTTTCAATCGCTTCAACATCGCTATCGCTGTTCGCCTCTCGTTCATCAGCTATCTGCTGTGCTTCATCAAGACGATTCAAAGCATAGTCTACCGATTCCACGGCTGCGGCTACGATGGCTTCATTCCGAGCCTGCTGCGCCGCTTTCGCATCACGGATAGCCACTTCATATTCTTGAGACACGGTCTGCATTCGACTGTTTAATGACTCGTAGGCATTGCGCTTATCATTTACTATACCTTGCATGGTATAAAGGCCATCAGCATAATCAGCTACAGCTTGCTGAGCAGCAATAGCCTCTTTCGTCCGTTCAGCGCTGATAATCCTGGCTTCATCCAGATTTTGCTGCGTCTGCTGCAGATTCTGTGCTAAAGTCACAACATTTTCCTTCGCTACGGCCAGATTATTTGATGCTTCCCGCCAATTCTTTATAGCTTCGGCCGCATTATGATGAGCTGTCTTTAAATCACAATGGGCTTGCCTGTCATCAGCTTCCGCTTGATGGCGATATTGTATTTCGTCACGAGCATTGCGCAATGATGCAAATTCCGAAGAAATATCATGCATTGTATCTGCATTAGAAGCCCGGACACTCACACTCACAGCGGTACAAGCCATTCCCAAAATAAGGCAGCGAAACGGGGCACTACTTAATCTCTGTTTCATAAAAACCATCCTCTTTATCTAAACAATCCACGGTCGGTCCATACATACGCCGGGCCAGCAACGTAAGCCAGCCAATGTGTTGCTGATAAAACATTGGCTGGCCGCAAAAGATATAATAATTAATATTCATAATATAAGCGTAAAGTTGTTTCCAAGCATAAAACAGAGAAATAGCCATAGCAATAAAGAAAGTAAAACCGTAGCTGCTTTCCCCTAAAACGAGGACCCCGAATATATTTAATCCCCCATTTAACAGAAAAAATACCACAGTAATACGAAGTAACTGACGCTGGGCATTAAAATATTCCAGGATAACTCCCAAGATTTGAAAAACACCCACAAAGTAAACCGCCATGAGCAGGACATCAAACATATTAACCGCTTGGGTTTCAATATGGACCCAGGACAATATGTACGTCCCGCAAGACAGAAACAATATCGTAAATAAAAATTGAAATTCCATGGAGCTGCGCAACTCAAACCACAAGGTATGAACCATTGTCTTTCGCATAGCTTCAATATCATTAAAATTTCCCTTCCGGGTAATGGCTTGAAAGTAATTGAAATAAGTTTCATAGAACCGGGTTTCCATATAGACAACAAAAATAATCATCATTGGCAGCATTGATAAAAACGCATAGAAAGTAACAATGTCATACAGAGGAGCATAGCGATAAGTCCCGGCTACCGTTACCCCCCAGCTAGGACTTGTCCAAATAATAATATTAGGCAGGAATATTCCTCCCGAAAACAAAATCGCATAAAGGAAAAGCCGCCATTCTCTGTCAAAGTAAGGCAAAAAAGCAAAATGACGTCCTTTACGAGGCATCCCGAAAAAACGGATGATTTGAATCATAAAGAAGCCTGAAATAACAGTCAACCCCCCTGTGATACCCAAAAAGGCAGCGATTGTCGGTTGCAGCGTCAAGTATTTTAACATGAAATAGATACTCACTATGCTTAGAGACACCCCTATGGCAAATCCCCAAATAAGAGGCTTAAATTTTTTTACCGCTGTCAAATAGAGACTTTCAGCCTCAATGATCATCAATAAGGAAAAAAATAAATAAGCACCTAGCTTTTCCCCGAATAAAAGAGGAGAATTCCATAAAAAAATAGCAGCTATAATACTACCTAAAAACAAGAGAATAGCGATGAGACCAAAACAGGAAGCCGTTAAATCATTATAATTATCCGTAGATATGCAGTCAGACAAATAACGAGTTACAACTTTGACAAATCCAGATGAGAAAATTTGAGAAAAAATAAAGGCATACACCGTAGAGGCTACAAAAATATCATTTTCATAGCTGGGAACTTGAAACCAAAGAAACAAAAGCTGTACAACCAATACCATTCCCGTAAGCAGGATAAATGGTCCCGTCGTAATCAGTGCAGAAAAAGAATAAGCCTTGAGATAACCAGCCACTGTACGAGCGCGGAATAATTTTTTTAACTCAAATCCTACACCAGCCATTTTGCTTTCCCTTCCTGTAAATAAATATTCCGATAAGAGTCAATAAATTGTTCATACGTATAATTACGCTTTGTTCGTTCATAGCCAACTTCAGCCATTTGAAAGCGCAATTCGAAATCCCTAGCCAGACGTAAAATTTCCCGGGCCATGGAATTGAAATCCATCGGCGGTACGACAGCCCCAGCAATCCCCAAGCTATCCGTACTATCACCATATATTAATTCCCGGCAACAGCCCACATCTGTCGCAATAACGGGACGATGAGCTGCAAAGGCTTCCAATACCGACAGTGGCTGTCCCTCGCTGATGCTCGATTGAACGATAATGTCCATTTTCGGCATATATTCCGTTACCTGTACCGTACCGGTAAATTCTACAGCAGATTCTAAATTAAGAAGCTGTGTTGTTCGCTTACAAGTTACCACATATTCCGGGTCTTCTTCCATATTCCCCATAATATACAGATAAGTATCCGGCATCTCCTGATGAACTAGAAAAAAAAGACCGAATCAGCGTAAGGATGTCTTTGATGGGTACTATCCGAACTACAGCCCCAATATTAATGGTTCCTCCATGGTCTTTCAATTTAGGAATGCCAGAAAATCTTTCCATATGAATCCCATTGGGAACAACATGAATCTTCTGCGGATCACAGCCTAAATCGGCTTCAATCCGAGCATTATGCTCAAACAATGTATAAACCTTGCTGGCTCGTTTATAAGCAATCTTAGCCAGATTATAAAAATAATTACTCCATATAATCTTGAAATCCCCTTTAGCCCAGTCACTTTTTATGATTTCAGCTTCCCGTTCCCGACAATAAATACCATGTTCCGTCAAGATAAATGGTTTATGATATACTTCAGCTGCCATAGAACCAATGATGCCACAGTAGCCAGTAGCTACACTATGATAGATATCTGCTTCTGGCAAATCCCGTTGCACAAGATAGAATAATGGCAACAGCATAGAACGCAATGTCCAAAAAAAATCAGTAAACGGCAAATAATCATAGCGTTCCCGGTATACACGGCGAATGACCTCGAAAAAATCAGAGGACATAAAAATATCCAAGGGGTTCTTCCAAGTACAAGAACGGAAAATATCCACGAGTCCGGCCATATCGATCGGACTGTCACCGCGAACAAGTTCTAACAAAACCTGCCGCTGTTGATTATTCAAAATATTTTCCTGCATCCCCGGGGAGCGCAGGGCTAGAATTTTATCCAGGAACTCTTCCTGGATTTCCGTGCAATTATTGGGCAAAGTATATTTAAACTTCCCCCGATCTTTTTCTTCGGCACCTACAGCATAAACAGTGAATTCAAACTCCGGTAAGCCCGTCATGAGCATCTGTACCCACGAAGATACTCCACCAACAACATATGGGTACGAGCCTTCTGTCAACAAACAGATTTTCATAGTGAACTTCCTTTCCAATATATATGAGCTTCTGGTCCCGTTATCTTTACAAAATACATTTCATCACCTATTTTCTGTACATGACAGTCCTTAGAAGAGGCCACTTCTTTCGTCGACCTCAACAGGAACGATGCCTCATGGGTATAGTTCCAACAATGAATTTCTAATTCATCAGGCTTCCGCAGGACTCGGTAATCTAAATTAAAATAACTATCAAAATACGGCAGGCTTTCCGAGGCCGTAACGGCTGTCAGCCATCCATAACGGCTGTCGATTTGCTTCAGGAATTCTTGGAGGCCTTCTTTCATCATATGCCAAGTCTTATCCTTGCTTTCTTCATAAAATAATTCATCAGGGTGGACAAAATGATTAAAAACACCGATAGAGGTAATCACAGTACATTCAAAATATAAATCGAGTCCCGTAGGATTATACCCGGCAGTGATGCGTGGAATATCATAAACCCCATTTTCTTCACGCTGAAACTCTTGATAATAAGCTTCCTCTTCAGCCGATCCATCATATAAAGAAGAAAGGATCCGAATGTCTGGAAGGGATTCTAAAATGGCCTCTCGCCCTTGGGGACTTAAAATATTAGAAGGCGGTACATAAGCCCGGAATTTATACTTAGGGAATGCTTCATGGACATAACGGTTGATTTCCGTAAGGGCTTCTTCCATATCGTCTTCATTCTGCCAAGGTACATAATCCGGTTCATCGTTTTGATATCCCGGCGGAACCAAAGGCTGATGATTATAGCCATGTATTCCCAGTTCTCCTCCCATATAAAGAAGATCAGTACCATATGTAAGGAGTGCATTCCGCCCTTCTTGTTCATCAACCGGTTTAAATGGGCCTTTTACCTGATCCCCGTAGCTTTCAATGATGACTCCTGTATATTTTAAATGTTCACTTTTACTTATATCTTTCATATATGGCCACCAGACTCGGCTGTAAAAGTCACGGGTCGTCATATTATATTCACTGCGGATTTTTTCATGATAGCCTTCAGGTATAGGTGATGGGAAATCATCAATATAAAACAACTTACAGCCAACAACGGGATAAATAACATCGTCTCCACAATGAGCTAAAAAGCTCATCAAAAAGCCACGGTTTGTTTTATCAGAGCGAGCAGACCCATTATAGATATAGAACGTACCTTTGCCATAATTTTTTTGCCAAATCAACGGTATGGAGCCGCTATTATCGCTAACATGGACAACGGCATCATCGGAAAGGAGCAATGAATCGACGATCGTTTCATAATGATAATCTCCTTCAACCTGAATTCCCTTACTACCCGCTAAAAAATCAGTATTCATAGTAAGGCCAAAGGCCGTGGCCGATGAACTCCTGGAATCCCAACGACTAACACCTAATTTAGAAAGTATATCCGGGCGTATAGGCTTATCCGGGCTTTGGCTTAATCGCGTTAAAACAACAGCCGTACCACCTTGTTCAACATACGAAAAGACAGCTGGCAAAGAAACAATTTTTTCCAGTTCACCAGTAGACAGGATAATGCCTCGAATCGTTGACATATTCATCGTAATGGGCTGGTCATGACGAATACTCTGGAATCTCATTTTCTTTTCTTTGAGCATCCGTTCTGTTTCATGCCGTAAAAACATACTCTCTACACTACTAGGATCATAAATAACAATATATGTATCTGGCGTTACCGTATCTGCCTGGCTCCAAGGTTCGTCGCTTCTTTGTACTGAACTTATCGCAGTATTCGCAACGCTAAACAGATGCAAAAAGCCATCCATGCGGTTATATTGGAAAAATACGCCGAGGAATAAAACAATGACAATAATCCAAAAAGCATCGTTTCTATGCATGAACGACCTCCTTATCCCAAAACCGGATAATCCGCAATGCTTCAGGTGATAGCCGCTTCGGTAATGCCTTCAACGCCTGTACCCGCTCTTGCAACTTTTTAGCATCATGCAACGCTTGGTATAATTTTATCTCCATCAATATAGGTTCTTCCTTGTCTGCATGTTGGGCAGAAAATTCCTGACAAGCTTTACGGGCTTCTTCCAACTGGCCGCAAATAATGAGCATATTAATCCGCTCCACATAGTAAATGGTTTGGTCTGGAAACTGTTGATTCAATACTGCCAAGGCTGATATATACGAGCGTTGTTGTTTATTTTTCGTCATTTGTTCTTCGCATCCGCTGTCGAGAAATAATTTTAATTTTGCAGCATATTCTTTCAAAAGAGGAATATTTTCCGGACTTTTTTTCAGCTTCTGTTCAAGATGAAATAATTCATTGCTAAGTGCTTGCAATTTTGCAGTCATCAAGGATACCGCAAAATAAGCAATCTCGCGGTCTTCATCATAAACCGCTTTATGTAGGATATTCTGATTGCTTACCATGTCCTGTCGAATAGCATCAGTAAAATATTTCCTCTTCATTTTGGCATCCTCAAGAAGGAAAAGATCATTCATGGGAATAATCTCTGCATTATAGCCTCTATCCTGTAAAGAAAATACTTCCTCTTCGTCTTTTTCCGGCTCGATGCTTCCTTTTCTCAGATTAAAAAGGAATATGTCCAGATGGAGGAATAATAAGAGGAAAAAACCGAATCCTGGTAAAAGTACTATCAGGCTCATTTCTATCGCAGCTTGAACGATACCATAGTAACGAGAAATTACGATTTCAAAGGCTAAGGCTATTACGATATACAAGGCCGCCAGCATGACAAGAATCATCATATTACCTCCTTAGCCTCTGAAATGAGCACCCCGCCTTGGGCCAGACGCTTCTGTATCAATGCCAAGGTCTGTTTATTCACATCAGTAAACATAATCCATACTGAGTCCCCCAGAATCCCCATGTAATCTTCCAGACGTATCTGGTTGCCAAGACGCTGGTCGATTTGCTTATAAGTCATGCCTGGCAAGTCTATCCTAGCAATCGTAACAGAATATCCCTTCTGCATTTGATGGCGTTCCCGGAGTTCTTCAATGATATGAACAAATTCTTTTTCCTTGAGGATCCGCGTTCCCGGAATATAACGACGTTCCATCATTTCCTGTTCCCATGTATAAGCTCGAGCCAATGATGTCGATACTAAACGGCTGGTAACTGCCATTAGATTTAATTCAAAAGTGCTCCATTTATCAAAATCCATCTGGTAAACCTGGATAACAGCAATAACTCGGCCTTCATAAATAATAGGAGCCGCTAAGTCAGGAAGGCCCTTAATGAGATCCCGATTGATAAAAAGATTATGTTCTTTCATCATTTGTTGAAGATACGGATAATCATCAATGCGCAACGAATGCGGTTCTCCTTCCGTCATGTCCCCAATGCGTACCTTTTGACGCAGATAGGCACTATCTCGACCCACGCTATAAATGATAATTTGCGATACATCGAGAACCTCCGCCGTTACTAATGCTGTCTTGTTATATATATTTTCCGGTTCAACAGAATCCAACGTGCTGACAATACGATAGATACGGCCGATGCTATCTTGAGAATTAACAATCTGCCGATACATCTTATCCTTGATGTTAACATTAGCTTTAAACATATGGCATAAAAAACGATATCGTTCCTGGTCATGCAAATGCTGCCATCGATTCTCATCATCACGAAATTTTGACTGTTCAGAAATAGGGTGTGTCAAGAGTTTTGTGTAAATCGATTCAATAAGCAACATCGTATTGCTGCATAAGCTGAGACATCCTGTCGTCCATGAGCAGCTGGTTCCGGACCATCGCCCAGTTTGCGACGTGACGACCCTTCCATTTTTTATAGAGCTCTTGGATGCGTAGGTAGAAAATCTTGAAGACTGCATCCTCGTTGGGGAAASYGMCTTTCT
>NZ_APHY01000028.1 GCF_000417505.1 Megasphaera sp. NM10 | reverse complement strand
KCAGGTCTTCAAGATTTCTACCTACGCATCCAAGAGCTCTATAAAAAATGGAAGGGTCGTCACGTCGCAAACTGGGCGATGGTCCGGAACCAGCTGCTCATGGACGACAGGATGTCTCAGCTTATGCAGCAATACGATGTTGCTTATTGAATCGATTTACACAAAACTCTTGACACACCCATAGATATAGTTATTAACACGGATGCATTTCATTATAAGTGGATGCAGATACAAAATTATATCGATGAACAAGGAACGCAATCATCTAAACTCTGTTTTACGCTAGAGCAAGACATCGAATACCATTAAGAAATGCTACCAAATTTTGATGGTACGGGACTGTCCCCCCTCTAATACTACAATTATGCATATTATCGGTGTGGCGCTGAAAACGGTTACATATTATCAGGTTCTACTATGAAAGCTCGCTTCAGTGCGTACCTTTTCTAAATTACAATGTTAATCATGACAATACCGCATATAAGATTAGCGGCACCATTGAAGTTCGAATTGTCACGATGCACTGTAGCAGCCCTCCTAAACGATATATTAGATGGACAGTTTGACTCCCCACAGAGTACTCACATGTCAAACTCAGATTTACCGCTAGCGAAGAAGTGATACAACTCATTTGGATGAATTCCGTGCATGAGCGAATGAGCGGAATAAAAAACCACCACCGATTTACTAGTTATTCACCAAGAAAAAAATAAAATTAAACTGATACCTTCGTAACCTAATTGAAGTAAATAACTAATTGTTACGCAAGTGGAATTGATTCTACACTAGTGATTGTATTCAATAAACTTTCCCATATGATTGTTTATCCCATCTCTCATTCCTTTAATAATATAATTAATTTTATGTTTCTTATCATTTTCTGCAAGAATCACTTTAATTACATCTTTTATTATATTTTTTATATACCAACACCTTATTTCAGGATATTTTTTTAAAACATATATTCGATTTCGAGTCATATAATATTTTCGTAATGCATTGTGATTAAATGTATTATAATGAAATCCTAAAATCTGATGGAAAGTTTGATGACCCAGCGAATGCTTTAAAATGATAGAAGGAAATTCCAAAATATCATATCCATTTTTTTTGATTCGGTAACAAAACTCGTTGTCCACCTCATCAATAAAAAGAGTTTCATCAAACCCCCCAACTGCTTTAGCAATATGAACTGGAATAATAGATCCAGAAGTAATTGCTACATCAATTTTTTTGTATCCTGGTATTACCGCATCCACCCTCTGATCAAAGTTTACTGAATATACGCCTGTTCTTTGTGGATTAATTTTTTCTTGCTCTTCTATTGCCTGCTTGTACTTTGCCATCATCCCCGGCATAAAATGACTATCTTGATCCATCGTCAAAAGGAAATCATAGCCGTCTGAAGCTTTTAATGCATAATTCATTGCATATGCAATGCCCATATTATCACCAAAAGCCACATATTTAACTTTTTCAATTTCGGAAAATAGTTTCTTTATTGATATATCTGGATTTTCTGTATTATCAAGTACATATAAAATATCCAACTGGTCTAAGAAAGTCTTTATATTAGATAAGACATTTTTATTAGGATGATATAAAGTAATAACGCCAGCTAATCTCATCTTATTTCACCTCATAAATATGTTTTAGGGCCATAATGATTACGTAGTCCATCAATTATACCTTCAATATATCCCTTACTTTTACTTACTTTATCATCATCTACTAATATAATTTTAATGGGGGCCTTTATTAAATTTTTTACCCATTTCATAGCCATCTCAGGATATTTCTTTATAACATAAATAGCATTTCGCGCCATATAATATTGCCTAATCGCATTATGTTCATTATGATTTCGAAAATGAATTCCATACTTTACGATGGGTCTCATCCCCCCCACCTGGTGATTTAATTTGTACTTATTCACCATAAGGCATAAATATCCCGCCTTTCGTGCACGATAACAGTATTCATAGTCAACATAGTCAATAAAAAGTTTCTCTATAAAATCACCTAATTCCTTCATAATCTTTAAATTGATAATCATGCCAGAAGTAATTACTTCATCGGCAACTTCTATATCTTGATCAGGATTCTTTTGACTATATCCATCATAATTGATACCAATAACTGCTGCATTTGAAAATTTCTTAAACAGACTTTTTGCCGTATATATATACCCATAAAATACATCATTAGTAAATTGGCTGTCCTGATCCATTGTAATTAAATAGTCTATTTTATCCTGTAAAGCTTGATGAACCCCCACATTCAAAGCCGCTGCTATCCCCTTATTGCCCTGCATTGAAAGGTAGTTAACCTGGGGATATTGTTGTAATTGATGTATAATTAATGATTGAGTATTTGAGTTATCAATTATATATAGTTTTTCAGTCAAATTAATATAAGATCGTATATTTTCTAAAACATTTTTTTCCGGCTGATATAATATAACTGCCATCGCAAAATTCATATCATGCGCTCCCTATAAATTGTATATTTCTATCATTACATATCATCCATTATGTTATCTTGTTTTTGTATAAAATTTCTCATCATTTCGATTGATTCTTCTAATTCTTCTGGCTTATAAGGTTCGTTTTTATCATTTTCTGGATGATGAATTTGGTGTCGGATATATTCAGTTAAAATTTTATCTGTTTCTTTAAGTTCATTATTTCTACATATTTGTATATATTTTCTTGTTCTTTTACCTTTTTTGTATTCATTTAACAAATTATTTGACTCTAAATAACCATAAAGTTCATTATGATATTCTTCAGTAATTTGATTAAAAGCAATATAATTCACCTCATTCAATGAAGGATAAGGTAAACAATTAGGTCTAATCGTTTTAACAGCCGTCCCTTTATCAATTCCTTCATTATCAATAAGACGCAAATCGTTAAAATCAAGTTTTTTAACAATAGTGCCACTATGTGTTGTCATGATAACTTGAACATTATTTAGGGAAGCCAGGGTTTTAAATGCTTCGACAAGCTTTACTTGATTCGAAAAATGTTGTGAGGTTTCCGGCTCTTCTATGGCATAAATAATGCTAGCCGTTGAATTATTTTCATTTTGTTCTTCTAGTTTTCTTTCTGCTTCTGCTCTGAAGAAATTTAAGAGTATCAATCTACGCACTCCACTGCCCCGTTTATTAATAGGAATTCCTTCGTCACCAGCAATAGATACATTTTTAAAGACATCTGCCCATTTTAGTTGTTTTACATCTGGAATAGATGGTTTCAACGTTTTAGCAGTTTCTTCATCCATCTCTTTTAATTTTTCCAAAGTACGTGAGGCTACTTCATTTAATTTATCCAAAACCTGCGCTGCTACCTCTTCGAACTCCTCTTGTAAAACATTTGAACTAATAATTTCTTTAACAGCATTTTTTAATGGATCTTGAATTTCATCATCTGAATCAGAATTATTCCTATCTGATTGAAATAGGCTATAAATCGGAAGGTATGTTGAAATCTTATTCCAGTATTTCTTAGCATCTTCTTTTGAAATATCAATTTTACTCTCAGCTAACTGCAATTTATCCCGGTAATATTTCCATATTGCTTGGCGTATTTCTGCATTTTTCGTTAAATCAATATCACTATCAATCCCAAGACCTTTTATCTTTTTCTTTAAGTCACCATTTTTTAGACAAAGCAAATCATTACATTCTGAATTTTGAGGATGATTAGCTATAATATATGTTTTGCAAGAAGATGAGGCGTTATGAAAAACCTTTTTTATCTCTAATTCATTATTTTTATTCAATAAGTATTCATCTTGCAAACTAGTAGGATTACTTTCATCAATAATAATTGAATCTGGCAACCCAGAAAAATATGCTGTCATCATAATATCAACGTCGCCAGCATCTTTACAGTCTATATTTAAATCATCTTTATCTAATTTAACGGTTCCCTTATTCTCATTAAAAAATATATCTAATGCTTCCAATATAGTTGATTTTCCACTATCATTTTTTCCAACAAAAGCAGTCAAATCATCAAAATTAATTTCTACAGCCTCTTTATAACCACGAAAATTTTTTAACTTAAATCTTTTGAGATACATAGAACCTACCTCACTTTTCATTGGAACAAAAATCATAAATCAACTTCATATAAACTTTCAATCTTTTTTATTTCACTATGGATATTATATCCTGCCGCATCCACTTGTGCTTCTGTATTTTTTCGGTTATTTAAAGAACTAATTTTTAAAATCTCAGAAACCCACTGTCCAGAATGTTCTAACGATAAGAATATAGATTTACCCACGACATCAACTTCTCTAGGTACAACATCTGAAAAAATACATTGCAAGCCCGAAGACTGTGCTTCAATGCCAACAATCCCCAAGCCCTCAAAGCGCGACGGCAACACAAAGCAATCCATTGCCTGAAACAATTTGGGGACATCGTTTCTCCTGCCTAAAAATAAGACACGCGAAGCTAGTTCCAATGATGCCACCTTTTCTTTCATCTGATTTTCTTCCGGTCCTTCCCCAATTAACAAAAGCAAAGAATTATTCAGTTTATCATGCACCTGTTTAAAAATATCAATCAGGAATTCATGATTCTTCTGGTAAGTAAAGCGACCAACGTGACCGATAACAAAGGTATCATCACTAATTTTTAATTTACGTCGTATATCTGCTCTTACATGAGGATTATAATTATATTTACTTACATCAATAGCGTTTTTGGCCATATGATAACGTTTAGATTGAAGAATCGAGACAGGGTACATCCATCGAGCCGCTAAAGAGGAACATGCTAAATATTCATCTGCCATATAGTTCATCAAATGTCTTCCTAATTTATGGATTATCATCTTAGCAAAACGTATGATATCACGTCGATCATCAATAGCAGTGCTATGAGAATGCATGATAATTCTTTTGGCCCCTATCCAACGAGCAATAATAATAGGAATAAAATTAGCATAAGACATATTAAAATGAACGGCTGCATATTCAGTCTGATTTAGTATGCCTTTTAAGGACTTAGCATATGAAATCGGATGTGATGGTCTGGAGATATGATAAAATCTAGCACCCATGCTAATAAATTCATCTTCAAAATCTAATTTTCTATCTTCAAAAGTCAAGAAATCAAATTGCACTTTATTTTTATCGATAAATCGATAATTTTGACAGATATATCCAGTAAGTCCTCCCTTATCATTAGCAACAAAAGCCTGTAGAATTCTAATCGGTTGATGGTAGTGCATATTTTACCTCTATTTCTATTTCAGTTGATTGAAAAATAAAAGCCGTTCCTTAGATGATTTATTTTACCATATTTCATCAATTTTTGCAGGAATTATGATAACCAGCTATCTATCGGCCAAAAATTTTCCTTTTAAGGAATGCTCCACCTTTTTTAATCCAATCTTGTTTTTCCATAAAGGATACATTGCTTTCTAAGTAATCAATCTGATTCTTTTCTAGCCAGATGTCAAGAAGAAGTTCACTAACGAAGCCGTAGATGCGGGATTCATAGGTATCCCAGCCAGTGATGTCGACTCGTTTTTCCAGTTCAAAGAGGATAGAGAACATCCACTGCATATAGTCATCATAAAGATTTCGGCGCATGACGAACATATTGAACATATGGGCCCAGGTCCGATTCATGACTTTTTCAAAAGCAGGAAGGTACTCTGGACACTGCTCCTTGATGATCTGTTCCGTCACATCCAGCCCTTCCCGATGGTGGGCGTGGTTATAATGGGAACGGTTCGTTTCGATGTAATATTTCCGCTTATCCGGAACAATGACGGGATGGCAGGATAAGAGCTGCTGCCATTCTTTTTCTGTCAATATCTGGTCTTTCTTGGCCTCGATGTTATGGACCTCTTTACGAGTAAAATAACGGCGGTAATGAACAAGCCCCAGATAATCGGCATCCAAGTTCTTCCAGGCCCAGTAAAGGCCCGTCAGTTCACAAAAATGAGAGTTTTTACTGCTGATGTTATCACCTGTATTATCCGGTGTATAGCCAATTGAGGATTTTCCTTCCGCTCCGACATGAACAGGCAGATAAACCGTATCCGTCGGCATCCAGTACTTTTTGTGAGCTGCAACGATGATTTTGATAGACAAAATGGTCAATCCTTTCTATTTTATAAGGCTTACATATTCTTGAAATTCGGCATATTCATCTTTATTTCTAATATACGAGCGTTTGAAAGCTGCAAACGCAGCGCTTCGTTTCAATCGGACAACCACTCTTCGTTTATTAGTTTCCGATTTATGTTCTTGGTAACGTTTCAATTCATTGAAAAATATATTCATTTCTCGCTGTAAGGCTTTCATTCGCTGGGCTGACTTGATAACCCTCATTCCGGTATTTCTTAGATTAAACACTTCATCAACTAGTTTAGCTGTCATTTGCGTTTCTTCGTGGTCATCTAAAGGCTTGACATCTATATTATCGTTAGTATAAAGAAATTGAATATGCAATTCTGGATCTTCCTGGCAACAGTTAATGATCTTGCCTTCATATTTTCTTTGATTCTTGATGCTATTGCAATGACCACAACTCCAGAAAAGGTTATTCCAATCAAATTTCAAATCAAGATTTCCTTTATGCGGGACCAAGTGCTCGATTTCAGGGTCTTGTAACCCTTTCAGTTCGCAAATATAGCATTTATCATGAAAATCAGTCTTCAATTGTTCTACGACATCTTCTCCACGATACGAGCCGTTTTCACCCTTCAATTTTTCAACTTTTAAAGAAGCTGGTGCCACCGGAGATTTATCACATTTTACCATTGTACTTACTCCTTCTGCGATAATTCCAATTTGAGCTTTTTATAATCTGCCATAAAATCTAACCCAAGATAGTCAGGAATTTCATCAAGATAATATTCCAAATTAGCAATTTCTTCATAATCATCATCGGTTAGTTCCTGTTTGCAAGCCAGTTGTTTATATCTTTCATATTTTTTCTGTAGCTCATCAGAAAGTACCGAAGCCTTGAAATAGCCTTCTACAATTCCATCATAAGGAATATTTGAAAGGCCTTCTGGAGTATTAACTAGCATATGATTTGCCAAATCATAAATAACTGTATTCTCGATAGAATTCAAAATGAACGGAGAGTGTGTCGTCACGATGAACTGAATATTGGGGAAAATGCCTGTCAATATCGGCATAATTTTTTTCTGTAGCTCTAAATGCAGATGTGCTTCGATTTCATCAATCAAGACGACGCCTTCCAAATCATAACGTTTGCCCGCTTTCTTTTCCATTCGCATCATCAAATCGACGACGATATCTAAAACGGCTGCATAGCCACTGGAAAGAGTGTCAAAGGTAAACGGTTCTCTGCCAGGTACGACGATATGGAACTCAAAGGTTTCAATATCAAAGTCCAGATGAGCTTGCGGCGCATCAAATATGATTTGTAAAACGTGGTCAAATCGTTGAAACCATTCTTTGATTTCTTCAGCTCTTTCTTTTTTCCCACCAACTTCCGCCATGGCCCCTACTGTTTTCAAATTCAAAATGTATTTTACGAACTCCTGCCCTGGATGTTCCTGGATAGTATACCTTTCCTTTAAATCCACTTTAGATACATTTTTCTCGTTATGTGCTGTATATCCTCGTTCCGCTTCATAATAGGCAAAAATGTATTCGCCCGTGTATACCTTGGACTGCATACTTTCCTTGTCGTTAAACTGAGCAGTAACGCCTTGGGCTATATCAACAGTATCACTATCTTCTGTATATATAGACAAATATGCCTTCAACGATTCCATGACACTGGTTTTACCACTGCCATTTTTCCCGGTCAGAATCAAGTGTTTGCAAGTCGTTTCTGATAATGGGATAGTGATATTCTGTAAGTGCCGTACTTTATCAATATGTATTTGCGTGATAAAATGTTGATTCATAAAATCATCTCCATTAAGTCTGTGATGGATGCAGCCACTAGTTCTATTGCGGGCCGCCTTCACAGGACGGCCCCTACGCAGGCCCCGGCCGGGGCATTTTTTACGAGCCGAGGGGTACTCGAGGCGTCGTTGTTAGTTTGAGTCTGTTGCCGCGCAGCGGCATCTGAGTCCGAGGCGGACTGCGAAATCAAGAGCAACCTCTCCGGCCCTTCGGGCCACCTCTAGCTCGGCTCTCCGTTTTGGCAACCGTCCTGCGCTTTCCTGTGGTCAGCACCTGACGGGCCAAAAAGGGCCTATGAGGCGAGGCTAATAACTAATACGCTCCTTTGTGTTTCAGGACGACGGCGATGGTGCGCCAAATGAGGACAATGTCGAACCAGACGTTCCAGTTGCGGACGTACCAAGTGTCCATCTGGACACGTTCTTCGTAGGTTGTATCGCTGCGGCCGCTGGTCTGCCACATGCCGGTGATGCCAGGGCGGACCATGTAGAAATCCTTGATGTACGGGCCGTATTTCGGGACTTCGGCCTGGATGATGGGCCGTGGCCCGACGAGGCTCATTTCGCCTTTGAGGACGTTGAACAGCTGCGGCAATTCGTCTAAGCTGGTCTTGCGCAGGAAGGCCCCGCTTTTAGTGATGCGCGGGTCATTTTTCAGTTTGAATTCTGTTTCCCATTCTTTCCGGGCCTGCGGGTCCCGTGCCAGGAGTTCTTTCAGTTTGACGTCGGCATCAACACACATGCTGCGGAATTTATAGCAGTTGAATTCTTTGCCGTTCCGGCCGACGCGGCGGTGCTTAAAGATGATAGGTCCGGGCGAGTCTTTATAGATCCATAGAGCGATGGCCAAAAAGAATGGCGAAAGACAGATAATCCCCAGGCTGGTACAGATGACATCAAAGACGCGTTTAACAGCCCGATTGTACCAGAGAGCCAGGTTGTTGCGGAAGCTGAAGGAAACGATATGGCCGTCGATGAGGCTTTCCGTGTCGAGCGTCGCCAACGGCAGGCTGCCCATATCGGGGATAAAAGCGACTTTCTTGACCAAGGGCTGGACGCGATAGACGATGTTCTGGACAGCGTTACTGCTGAGGCCCGGTGCAATGACCATGACGTGCTGGACACCGGTCTGGCGGATAACATCTTCGGCATCTTCAAAACGGCCTAAATGCGGCATCATGGCCGCTACTTTCGCTTCTGGCGTATAGTCTTCCAGATAGCCGATGAAATCATAGCTGACGCCCGTATCGTGCTTAAAATAATCCAATACGATGGCTGCTGTCTTACCGGCTCCCATGATGAGGACCGGCAGCTGGAGCAGTTTGAAATGCCCCAGGATATGTTTGACGATGTATCGTTCGGCTACCAGGAAAAAGAAAGAGGTCAGCCACAATAAGGCCACAAAGAGTCGCGACGTCGAGGCTGCCGTCTGGGCGATATAGATAAAAAAGATCAGTAAAGCGACGGCATAAAAGACGGATTTAAAAAGGCCGGAAATGACCTGCCAGAACTGCATACGTCGCGTATAAAGATGATGTAGTTGCAAAAAAAGGATATATACGACCGGTATGATGACGTGGATACTGAGCCAGGAGAGATGGAAATGCGTTTCGGGAACGAGAAAATCCCGCAGTCCATAAGATGCATACTCGGCCAGCCAGATAGCAATGTAATCAGCAATAACCATAACAATCGGCAACAATTCATTGCTGTATTTATTTTTGATAGAAATAGACCCTTTCGTCGATAGCGTCTCCAAAACAGCTCCTCCTCTGATTCTCCCCTGATAATAAGTCATAGCAAAAGAGGCTGTCGCATGTGCGACAGCCTCTTTGGAGTTTTAAGTTTGCAGTATCTACAAACTATAAAGTAAAGGGACCACGCATGATGGTAGAAGTCTCCGTGCGACAGTCCCTTTTACGTCGTTAGCTAAAAAAAATAGGGATCTTGCCCAAAGGCAGAAAATGGCATATAGACCACTCTTCCCATGCAGACATCTACATTTTTAATTATAACGAAAATTTAAATATCTGTCCACTTTTCCAACGTTCCGGGTGATATAGACTTCCCCAAAGAGATAGTCAATTCTTCCTATTTTATAACACTTACCCGCTTTCGTTTCCATCCACATCATCAATCGACGACGATGTCTAAAACGGCTGCATAGCCACTGGAAAGAGTGTCAAAGATAAGTTCCGTACTACTCGTTCTGTAGCGGGTCGCCCACGTGGCGACCCCTACGCCCCAGCCGGGAACATCTTTTACGAGCTGAGGGTTTCCCGAAGCGTCGTTGTCAGTTTGAGTCTGTTGCCGCGCAGCGGCATTTGATTCCGATTATTTCTTCTTTTTACGATGGACGATGAGGGCTTCGTCGGCCCAGTCGAAGAAGTACGGTTCGGTTGCGTAAATGGCATAGTTCGTCAGATAGGCAGTGATGAGTTCTTCATCGGAAAATGGGGCGTATGGCGGGTTGTCAAGGTAGGGCTGGAAGATGCTCTGGTCACCCTTTTTAATGGAACGGATGAGCTTTTTCGTAATAGGGTATTCCTGCTTCAAGGTTTCCAAGTATGATTTCGCCTCGGGCCAATCGCCGAGTTTGAAGTACAACAAGGCTAAGGCCAAGAGATAAAAGGAACTCTTTTGTTCGTATTTTCCCCGTTTATACAGTTTCAAAGCCTTCATTTCATTGCACATTTTAGCATACAGCGGCATCAGCAGAAAACGGATTCCCAAGTTGTCGTTTTGATTGAGGCGAAGCATTTCTTCCCCTATCTGGATGGCTTTGTTGTGGATACCACATTCAATCAAGTTCGACAAGTATTCTTGAAGCAGCATCATATAAGGCCGTGTTTCAAAGTCCAGCCAAAAATCACCTTTGCTACGCTGGTAAATTTCCTGATCTTTTAACCGTTTTTCTTCGGCTGCAATCATGCCCGGAAGGATTTCAAGCATATCCAGGGGGCCTTTCGAATCCAATTCAGCCTGGGCCAGTTTGACTTCCACATTATCCGGCTCCAGTTCGGCTGCTTTAGCCAAATATTCCCGTTTGTCTTTTTTTCGGCTCGCCTGCTCAGCTAAGTCCAAATAATCATAGACATCGGCTGGTACTGTATCGTCCTGCCCATTCTCCTGCAAAAAGTCCTGCAAGTGTTGGACAGCCTCATTATGCTGCATCATGAATTCTTCAATAATCTGCTGCATCTCTTCTTCGCTCTTAACACCGTTCGGAGCCTTCTTAGCAATAAATGCATGTAATTCTTTCATTACTTTATCCATAGCACGCATAAAATCATCTCCATTCAGTCTGTTTAGGTATTTCCATTCGTTCTGTGGCGGGTCGCCCACGCGGCGACCCCTACGAAGCCCCAGCCGGGGGCATTTCTACTGTCGCCGCGCCGCGGCATCCGTAGGGGCCGTCCCAGAGGGCGGCCCGCTACGCGCGGAGGGTTTCCCGAAGCGTCGTTGTTAGTCTGAGTCTGTCGCCGCACAGCGGCATCTGAGTCCGAGGCGGCCTGCGAACTGCGAACTGCGACCGGCGGCCTGCGAAAGTACAAGCAACCTCTCCGGCCCGTTGGGCCACCTCCAGCTCGGCTCTCCGTTTTGGCAACCGCCCTGCGCTTCCCTACGGTCAGCACCTGACGGGCCAAAAAGGGCCTATGAGGGGAGGCTTAAGGCTCCCTTTGTAGGGGAGCTGGCAGCTCTGCTGACTGAGAGGTGGCTTATTTAGCGTTCGAGCCATTCTTTGAATTCGGCTTCGCTGATGATGGGGGTCCCCAGTTTCTTGGCTTTTTCGTATTTGCTGCCCGGGTCGGCTCCGACGACAACAAGGGTCGTCTTTTTGGTGACCGATGACGTGCATTTACCACCTCGTGCTTCGACGGCCTGTTCGGCTTCTTTGCGGCTGAACATCTGCAATTTGCCGGTGAGGACGACGATTTCGCCGTCAAAGGTCGTATTGATGAGTGTTTTCTTTTCTGCCGTCATATCGACGCCGTGAGCGCGCAGTTTTTCGATGAGGGCCTGGTTCTTGGCGTCGCTGAAGTAGGCTACGATGCTGTCGGCAATGCGCGGTCCGATGTCGTCGATAGCTGTCAGGTCATCGGCATTGGCTTTCATGAGGGCATCGACGGAGCCGAAGGATTCGGCCAGGACGCGGCCGGCTTTGGCGCCGACGAAGCGGATGCCCAGGGCAAAGAGGACCCGGGCCAGGCCGACGGATTTGCTCGTTTCGATGGCCTTGAGCAGGTTGTCTGCCGATTTGTCGCCAAAGCCTTCGAGGTCGACCAGTTCTTCTTTAGTCAGGCCGTAGATATCGGCTACGTCGTGGATCAGATGCTGGGCCAGGAGCTGCTGGACGATGGCGTCGCCCAGGCCGTCGATGTTCATGGCATCGCGGGAGACAAAATGGGCGATTTTTTCACCGATGACAGCCGGGCAGTCCGGATTGGTACAGCGCCAGGCCGCTTCCCCATCGCGGCGGACGACAGGGCTGCCGCAGGCAGGACAAGTCGTCGGCATGGCGAAGACTTTTTCCGAGCCGTCGCGCAGTTCCGGCAGGGAGCGGACGACTTCGGGGATGATTTCGCCGGCCTTCTGGATGACGACGGTATCGCCTATGCGGATGTCTTTTTCTTTGATGTAATCCTCATTGTGCAGCGTTGCCCGTTTGACTGTCGTCCCGGCCAGGTGGACCGGTTCGAGGTCGGCTGCCGGCGTCAGGACGCCTGTCCGGCCGAGGCTGACGGAAATGTCCAGGACTTTCGTCCGCGCCTGTTCGGGCGGGAATTTATAGGCAATGGCCCAGCGGGGAATCTTGACGGTATTGCCCAAGCGGGCCTGCTGGGCAAAGGAGTTGACTTTGACGACCATGCCGTCCGTTGCATAAGGCAGGCTGTCGCGGCGGTCGTCCCAACTGTGGATGAAGGCGATGACGTCTTCGATGTTCGTGAACTTGCGGTATTCCGGATTGACCTGGAAATGGAACTGGGCCAAGGCCTGGAGCAGTTCTTCCTGGCTCTCGATGGTGATGCCGCTGTTTCCGCCCAAGGCGTAGGCAAAGAAAGCCAGTTTGCGCTGGGCCGTAATGCGCGGGTCGAGCTGGCGCAGTGAGCCGGCGGCGGCGTTGCGGGGATTAGCAAAAGGTTCCAGTTCGTCATCGCGGCGCTGCTGATTCAGGGCTTCAAACGACGTAATGGGCATGTAGACTTCGCCGCGGATCTCGATGTGCGGCGAATCGCTGGCGATGTGCAGGGGAATGGTGCGGATGGTCCGGACGTTGTTGGTAATGTCTTCGCCGACGACGCCGTCGCCGCGGGTGACGCCGCGGATGAACTGGCCCTGTTCGTAAATGAGGTTGACTGCCAGGCCATCGATTTTCAGTTCGACGACGTATTCTAAGGCTTCGCCGCCTAAATCGCTGCGGACGCGCTGGTCGAATTCCCGTAATTCATCGTCGCTGAAAACGTCGCCCAAGCTGAGCATGGGCCGGTCGTGAGTGTATTTTTCAAAGCCGCCGGAAATCTTGGAACCTACGCGCTGTGTCGGCGAATCGGGCGTGACCCAGTCGGGATGGGCTTTTTCGATGTTTTCCAGTTCCCGGTACATCATATCGTATTCATAATCAGTCACCGTCGGTTTGTCGAGGGTGTAATACTGATAACTCAATTCATCTATTTTTTTGCGCAGCGCCAAAAGACGCGCTTTTTCAGTATCCATGAGTTCCTCCTTTATTCCTGAAAATCGGTTCCATTTATCCGAAAAGGATCTCCTCACACGTTCTGTGGCGGGTCGCCCACATGGCGACCCCTACGAAGGCCCCTATTATATTTTCTCTAAGGGGGCGTATTTTACGACGACTTGGCGGACGCCTTTGGTCGGGAATTGGATTTTCATCTGCATGTTCGGGCCTTCGCCGATGACGTCGAGGACAGTGCCGATGCCCCAGATTTTGTGGCGGACTTTATCGCCTTTGGCAAAGGTATCGGTAACGGCATGTTTCTTGGGCAGGCTCGACGCGACGGGCTTGGTCAGGATGGAGACGCGCTGTTTCCCCGGGACCGCCGTCGTCCGGCTCTGGGGCATGGCGCTCTTGCGATGGTAGTCTTCCATGAACTGCGGCGGGATTTCGGCCAGGAAACGGCTGGGCATATAGGCCGAGATGCGGCCGTACATGGTCCGCGTGACGGCATTGGTCACGTAGAGCTGCCGTTCGGCCCGGGTAATGCCGACGTAGGCCAGACGCCGTTCTTCTTCGACCTGCGCTGGGTCCATCAGGGTCCGGCTGTGCGGGAACAGGCCTTCGTCGAGGCCGGTCAGGAAGACGACCGGGAATTCCAGGCCCTTGGCGGCATGGAGGGTCATGAGGGTCACTTTGGAATCGCTGCTTTCAAAATCATCGACATCACTGACCAGGGCGACGTTTTCCAAAAAGTCCTGGAGGTTGCCGTCGGGATTGCTGTCCATGTAATCTTTGGCGACAGACAGGAATTCGCCGACATTTTCCTTGCGGCTTTCGCCTTGCGGGTCGTGTTCCGCTTCTTTATCGAGCATATCACCGTAGCCAGTCTGTTTGATGACCGTTTCGATGAGGCTCAGAACATCTTTGCCTTCGATGTCGTTGAGGAGGTCGAAAATCATGGCGGCGAAGTTTTCCAACGATGTCCGGGCTCGTTTGGTGACGGGAATCTCGTCCGTCGACGACAGGGCTTCAAACAAGGATATGCCCTGTTCTTCCGCATAGGCTGCGACGTGTTCCATCGTCGTGGCGCCGATGTTCCGTTTCGGCACGTTGATGATACGCGTCAGGCTCAAGCTGTCTTCCGGGTTGTAGAGCAATCGCAAATAGGCCAGGACATCTTTGATTTCCTTGCGGTCATAGAACTTGGTGCCGCCGACCATGGTATAGGGAATGGCATAGCGCATGAGCTTTTCTTCGAGGACACGGGACTGGGCGTTGGTCCGGAAGAGGATGGCCATGTCGCCATACGGTTCATGGCTGATTTCATGGCGGTTGTAGATGACGCCGGCGATATAATCGGCTTCGTCGTGTTCCGTCTGGGCCTGGTAATGGATGATCTTGTTCCCCGTCGGGTTCTCTGTCCACAGGGTCTTCTTGGGCCGGCTTTCGTTATTGTCGATGACGGCATTGGCCGCATGGAGGATAGTCTTCGTCGAGCGGTAGTTCTGTTCCAGTTTGATCGACGCCGCATCGGGATAGTCCCGCGTGAAGTCGATGATGTTGCGGATATCGGCACCGCGCCAGGCGTAAATACTCTGGTCGGCATCGCCGACGACGCAGATATTGCGCCAGCGGGCGGCCAGTATCTTGGTCAGGGCATACTGGGCATGGTTCGTATCCTGATATTCGTCGACCAGGATATATTGGAACCGGGACTGGTATTTTTCCCGGACTTCCTCGTTTTCCTGCAAGAGGCGCACGGCCAGGAACAAAAGGTCGTCGAAATCGACGGCATTGTTTTCCCGCAATTTTTCCTGATACAGAGCGTAGACGTCGGCGACTTTCTGTTCGTAGAAATCGGAGCTTGCGCCGCAAAGGCCTTGGCGTCCATGAGGACGTTCTTAGCCGATGAAATGGTCCCCAACACGGAGCGCGGCGTGAACTGCTTGTCGTCGAGGTTGAGTTTTTTCAGGCAGTCCTTGACCAGGACCAACTGGTCCGACGAATCGTAGATGGTGAAATTGCGCGTATAGCCATGGAAGCCGTCGATTTCAAAGCGCAGCAGCTTGGCGCAGAACGAGTGAAACGTACTCAGCCAGATGCTGTCGGCCTGGGCACCGACGAGGTTGGTCACACGTTCCTTCATTTCCTTGGCGGCCTTGTTGGTAAAGGTAATGGCCAGGATGCGGTACGGCGCGACGCCTAATTCCAGGAGATGGGCAATGCGGCAGGTCAGGACTTTGGTCTTGCCCGATCCGGCACCGGCCGTGATCAGCAGCGGCCCTTCAGTATGCTTGACGGCCTCGCACTGGCGGTCGTTGAGGGTATCAAAAATAGGATTCATGCATTCTTCCCCTTTATAGATAAAAAGGCCCACACCGTGTCGATGGGGCCTCTGAAAATCATCACTTATTTCATTGCCGAAAGGATAGGCGGAATGACCTGTTTCTTACGGCTCATGACCTTGGGCAGGTAGACTTCCTTATCGAGGACGTCCTTGCCGAAGGCACTGCTGACGACGTCGTCCATATTACCGGCGAAGATGAGGTTCGTCGATTCGTCGATGATGCTGGTGATCATCAGGAAGGAAGCGGCGTAATCGTGTTCAGCGCGCAATTTTTCCAAGGCGTTGAGCAGGACCTGTTTCTGGTCGAGGAGGTCCGTCGTATCCATGACCTGGACCTGGGCAACGGTGAAGGTCGTATTGCCGCTGGAGAATTCTTTCATGTCGTTGTGGACGATCTGGTCCGGCGTCAAATCGGAGACGTTGGCACCGGCTTTGAGCATTTCCATGCCGTATTTTTCGACGTCTACGCCAGCGATGTTGGCCAATTTTTCGGCAGCTTCGCGGTCAGCCGGCGTGCAGGTCGGCGAACGGAAGAGGACCGTATCGGAAATGACGGCCGACAAGAGCAGGCCGGCAATGTCTTTGGGGATGTCGACCTTAGCCTGTTCATACAAGCCCGTTACGATGGTTGCCGTGCAGCCGACGGGTTTGAAGAGGATGGAAATAGGGCCGGCTGTTTCCAAAGTGCCGCCGATGCGGTGATGGTCGATGACGCCGACGATAGATGCTTCGTCGATGCCGTCGATGATCTGTTTCTTTTCGTTGTGGTCTGACGAGGATGACCTGCTGTTTTTCGACAGCAGCGACACAGTCTGCACAGATCATGCCGACGTATTTGCCGTTTTCGACGACAGCGTATTTGCCATCAGCCGGGATATCATGGCCGTTATCGGTCGGCTTGAAGAACAATTCCGGATCGTGAGCCAAGGCTTTGACCGTGCTCAATTCTTCACCCATGACGGTCTTGACGAATTCATCGGCGAGCTGGCCTTTTTCGATGACGCCGACGAACTGGCCGTTATCGGCAACGGGAGCGACATCGCTTTCGTGGGATGCGAACCATTTGGCAGCATCTTTCAGGCTGGCACTGACCGGAAGGGCTTCGACTTCCGTGTGGACAGCTTCGCTGACTTTGACGTAGAAGTCCTTGACCAGTGGCTGCGGAGCAACGTGGAAATAATTCAGGGCAAAGGCCGTTTCCTTATTCGGTTCGCCAGCGCGGATCGGCGTAGCGTCGATACCCTGTAACTGTTTTAATTTTGCATAGGCAATGGAAGAACAAATGGAGTCCGTGTCCGGGCTCTTATGACCGGTAACAAAAATCTGTTTTGCCACGATAATCACCTCATTGAAAAGTATATGTATGTTTCTATATCCCTAACATTATATCATAGACAAAGGATGAAGGCTAGTGCAGGGCTTGTCATACACCAGTATAGACTATCATGCACATAGCCCTCGCAGATTCAAACGTTTTTCGTTCATCGTTCGTCGTATTAGTTATGATTTTTAATCGTACCATCAACGACGAACGATCTACGGCCTACGACCTACGAATTAGTCAAGCCCAGGCGCTGGAGCATGACCATGTCTTCGGCGATGGTCGAGCCCGACGTGGTCAGCATGTTGCCCGTAATCGAGGCCGACGCGCCGTGGAGCAGGGCCGTGGCGCCGTTTTCCGGCAGGAGTTTGCGGCCGGCAGCCAGGCGGATGTTAGCTTCAGGATTGATGAAGCGGAAGAAGGCGATGGTCCGCAGGACATCGCGGCCGTCGAGCTGGGGCCGATGTTCCAGGGGCGTGCCGGGAATGGGCATGAGGGCGTTGACGGGAATGGACTGAATGCCCAGTTCGGCCAAGCTGATGGCCATGTCCAGGCGGTCTTCCCAGGTTTCCCCCATGCCGATGATGCCGCCGGAACAGACGCAGAGCCCTTCTTTCTGAGCGGCCTTGATGGTGCGGATGCGGTCGTCATAGGTGTGGGTCGTGCAGATGTATGGGAAGAAACGCCGCGACGTCTCGATATTATGGTGATAACTGGTCACGCCCGTTTCGTGGAGGCGGTGCAGCTGTTCCGGCGTCAGCAGGCCGTGCGATGCACAGAGGTCGATGTGCATCGTCTGCTTCATCGTGCGGTACGTATCCAGGGCTTTTTCAAAATCCGCCCCTGTCAGAGCCCGGCCCGACGTGACGATGGCAAAGCGGTTGGCGCCGGCATCCTGATTGGCCTTGGCGTTGGCCAGGATTTCTTCTTTCGCCAGGAAACCGTATTCTTCGCAGCCCGTATGGTGGCAGGCCGACTGGGCACAGTATTTGCAGTCTTCCCCACAGCGGCCGCTGCGGCCGTTGATGATGGTGCAGAAATCAATATGATTGCCACAAAAATGGCGCTGTAAAACGCCGGCTCCCTGCTGCAATTCTTCCAAAGGTGCTTCCAGGAAAATCGATAAATCATCGCCGCGTTGGATGCGGTACCCCTGTATAATGCTATCGGTCAGTGCTGCTATCGTATTCATTGTCAACCCACTCCCTATTTTTATTGTGAACTATGGGATTATTATACTCGCTGCGGCGATTGCAGTCAACTTTATTTCGTTTGTATTAAGGTTAACAATATGAGTACACGATATCCTGAATCGCAGGACGGCCCATTTGTTTAAGACCAACCTCTCCGGCCCTTCGGGCCACCTCTAGCTCAGCTCTCCGTTTTGGCAACCGTCTTGCACTTCCCTGCGGTCAGCACCTGACGGGCCAAAAAGGGCCTATGAGGAGAGGCTTTGGCGCAGTGACAACCGCCGACTTTACGGGAATTTGTGCTTCGTGCCACCTCCAGCTCGGCTCTCCGTTTTGGCAACCGTCTTGCACTTCCCTGCGGTCAGCACCTGACGGGCCAAAAAGGGCCTATGAGGAGAGGCTTTGGCTCCCTTTATAGGGGAGCTGTCAGCGCAGCTGACTGAGAGGTTGCCTTTGGCCACCCTTGGGGACGACCCCTACGATGGAGTCATGAAAAAAGAGGCTGCCCGCGAAGCCATGCTTCGTGGGACAACCTCTTTTTCAAGTGTTCTTGCCAATGAATTACCGACGTTCGCGGATACGGGCAGCTTTGCCTGTAAGACCACGGAGGTAGTGCAGTTTTGCACGACGGACGACACCGTGGCGAACGACTTCGATTTTAGCGAGACGCGGGGAATGTACCAAGAAAGTACGTTCAACACCAATACCGTAGGAAACGCGGCGGACAGTGAAAGTTTCGCGGACACCGCCGTTCTGACGGCCAATAACGACACCTTCAAAAATCTGTACACGTTCGCGATTGCCTTCGACAACCTTTACGTGAACTTTGACTGTATCACCAGGGCGGAATGCCGGGATATCGTCACGAAGCTGTTCCTGTTCAAGTACGCTGATAATGTTCATTTCTTTTTTCCTCCTATAAGACATTCGTGCCCCCGTTGCCGCCACCTTTCACGACAATCGTGTATCGAGCAGAGGACTGCCTAAATTAACAAGGGAATTATACCATAAAGCCGCGGTCCTGTAAAGGGGGATTTTTCCATTTTATAGGCATCTTCCGTAAAGGGCTGCTTGAAAGCGCAGCAACCTCTCCGGCCTTTCGGGCCACCTCCCCTGCATTCACAGGATTCACGGCGGGCCGCCTAGCCACAGCTGTCCGTTTTGGCAACCGTCTTGCGCCTCTCGTTGGTCGGCACCTGACGGGCCAAAAAGGCTTAGGACGGCCCCTACGAAGGCCCCAGCCGGGGCATTTTTTACGAGCCGAGGGTTACTCGAGGCGATGTTGTCCACCTGA
This sequence comes from Megasphaera sp. NM10, assembly GCF_000417505.1. Taxonomy (GTDB): domain Bacteria; phylum Bacillota; class Negativicutes; order Veillonellales; family Megasphaeraceae; genus Megasphaera; species Megasphaera intestinihominis. The sequence continues at coordinate 21,242 of NZ_APHY01000028.1, read as the reverse complement.
GTCTGTCGCGGCGGGACGCCGCATCTGATTCCGAGGCGGCCTGCGGCCTGCGAACTGCGACCGGCGGGATGCCCATTGGGCATCCCCTATCATTACATTTGTACGTTGGGCATGAAGCTGCGGGACATGTGGGCGATGATGGCCTGGTACTTATCTTTTTTGCTGGTCGGATAGGTGACGGTGAAGGCCGTGTAGGTCTTGTTCTTGTCGTTGATGTAGAGTTCGTGGTAGTAAGACTTCTTGCCGTCCGTCCAGCCGATGGCATAGCTGTTCTTGGTCTTGATGTTGGTCGTCAGTGTCGGCGATCCGTTCATGCCCAAAGCCATGTTGTAGAGTTCGTCGATAGTGAAGCCCATGGTGTTCTTGGCGGCATAGGTCATGTAGACGGCATCGTCTTTGGGATCCTGGAAATAGCAGCCATCGCCGTCGGCATTCATGTCGGCTGTCGTCGCAGCCCGGGGGATATCGACGGCATACTGATAGGCGCTGTTATAGTACTGATAGTAATTCTTGTCTTTAGTCGTCATGACCTGGACGACTTCATAGCTGTCGGCACTGGCGCTCTTGAGGCCCACCTTTTCTTCAGCCATGACGGTCGAACCGGCAATACAGGTAAGGGCTGCTGCCAACATGACGAGATTCTTCAATTTCATAAATGATCACTCCTTTATGGTAGATGCGGAAAAGAGGCTGTCACACGAAGGCAGCCTCTTTTCGAGTTTGAAGTTTGTAGTTTTTAGTTTACAGTAAATAACTCAAATTCAATCCTGTCATCTACAAACTACAAACTCTACACTACAAACTTGGACACTATTCATTATATCATATTTTTCATTTTTGGCCATTGAATTTCCGCTTTATCCACGGGATTCGCGGCGAGCCGCGAAAGTACAATCAACCTCTCCGGCCCGTTGGGCCAGCTCTGCTGACTGAGGGGTTCTTTCTCTACAATACGCTAAGGGTATGTCGTAAAGAACCCCTCCACCGCAAGCGGTCCCCCTCCCCTTCTCAGGGGAGGCTTTTTACGCGCCGAGGGTGTCCCGAAGCGTCGTTGTCCACCTGAGTCTGTCGCCGCGCAGCGGCATCTGATTCCAAAGCGGCCTGCGGACCGTCCGTCGGGACGGCCCCTACGCCAATTTCTTGATGTCGCCCAAGGGCTGGATGAGGCTGTAGGTCAGGGCCAAGAGGTGGAGACGGTTTTCTTTGACCGCTTCGTCTTTGTGCATGACCAGGACGTTGTCCAGGAAGTCATTGATGGCGGCAATGCCTTCGGAGAGGACTTCGGCTACGCCTTCGTAGTCATAGACGGCGTATTTCTGCGGCAAGTTGACCTGCATGGCCTGGCAGGCGCTGTAAAGGGCCTTTTCTTCTTCCGTTTCAAAGAGGTCCGGATTGACGTCGGTATCGTCGGCGCCTTTGATCATGTTGCTGACGCGGGTGAAGGCCTGCAAGAGGTCGGTCTTGCCCATGATGTCGGCATCGATGAGGGCCTGGGCACGGCGGGCTTCTTCATAAGCGTTGAGCGTATCCGAAGCCAGGACGCAGTCGATGATGTGGTAATCCATGCCTTTATCCTGGAAGATGTTCTTCAGGCGCAGCGTGAAGTAGTCGTCGAGCTGACCCATGACTTTGGCTGCGTCTTCCCCTTCTACGCCGAGGAGATTGAGGACGAAGGCAAAGACTTCATGGCAGTTGAGGTTCCAGCCGGCATCCATGAGGATGTTGAGGGTACCGATGGTCTGGCGGCGCAGGGCAAAGGGGTCCTGCGAGCCCGTCGGGATGAAGCCGCGGCTGAACATGCCCGTAATGGTATCGAACTTGTCGGCAATGCCCAGGACTTTACCCATGTCGGTCTGCGGCAGGACGTCGCCGGCAAAGCGCGGCTGGTACTGTTCGTTGATGGCTTCGGCCACGCCAGCATCTTCGCCGTCGATGAGGGCATATTCCTTGCCCATGACGCCCTGGAGTTCCGTGAATTCCATGACCATCTGCGTAGCCAGGTCGGCTTTGGCCAGGAGCGATGCGCGCTGCAGCTTGGCGTCATCCAGGCCGAGGTCGAGTTTATGATTGAGGAAGACCGTAATCTTTTCCAGGCGCTGGGCTTTGTCATAGAGCGTGCCCAAGCCGTCCTGGAAGACGATTTTCTTCAATTTTTCCGTGTAATCGGCGAGCTTATGTTTCTTGTCTTCTTCAAAGAAGAACTTGGCATCGTCCAGGCGGGCGCGGAGGACGCGTTCGTTGCCGTGCTGGACCGTTTCCAGATGGTAGTCGTTGCCGTTGCGGACAGTCAGGAAGAGGTTCATGAGCTTGCCGTCTTTATCGCGCATAGGGAAATAGCGCTGGTGGTCCTTCATCGGCGTGATGATGGCCGCTTCCGGCAGTTTCAGGTAGTCTTCATCGAATTCGCCGCAAAGGGCCGTCGGGTATTCGACGAGGTAGACGACTTCTTCCAGGAGGTCGTCGTCCATGATGATGGTGCCGCCCTTTTCGTCAGCCAGTTTCTGCAGACCTTCGAGGATCATCTGCTTGCGGACTTCCGGGTCAACGATGAGGAAATGTTCCTTGCACGTTTCTTCATAGGCTGCCGGGCTTTCGATGGTGAAATCGCCGGTACCCAGGAAGCGGTGGCCGCGGCTGACGTTGCCCGATTTGACGTTAGCCAGTTCAAAGGGGATGACATCTTTATCGAAGAGGGCGACGAACCAGCGGATAGGACGGACGAAGTGGAAGTCCAGGCTGCCCCAGTGCATGCTCTTGGGGAAATTAAGACCCGTGACGATGCCCTTCATGAGGTCCGGCAAGAGGCCGGCTGTGTCAGCGCCGACGCTGGTGACGTTGGCATAGACGTAGCCGTCTTCAACGACGAGGTCCTTGACGTCGATTTTCTGACCCCGGGCAAAGCCCATGGCAGCTTTCGTCGGGTTACCGTCGGCATCGTAAGCGATCTTGACCGACGGGCCTTTATGTTTGGCCGATACGTCGGCCTGTTTTTCAGCGACGCCCTTCATGATGAGGGCGATGCGGCGCGGCGTACCGAGGGTGCGGATCGATTCATAGGCGATATGGGATTCGCCAAAGGATTTCCCGGCCAGGTCCCGGACCTGGGAAAGGATACTCGGCATATAATGAGCCGGGATTTCTTCAGTACCGATTTCAAGTAACAAATCTTTGCTCATCTTATTTTTCCTCCTTATTCAGCATCGGGAAACCTAATTTTTCACGCTGTTCCAAGTACGCTTTGGCGCAGGCCCGTGCCATGTTGCGGACGCGGCCGATGAAGGCAGCCCGTTCGCTGACGCTGATGGCGCCGCGGGCGTCGAGGAGGTTGAACGTGTGCGAGCATTTCAATACGTAGTCATAGGCCGGAAGGACGAAGCCGGCTTTGATGACCCGCATGGCTTCTTTTTCGTATTCATCGAAGAGGTGGAACAAGAGGTCGGCGTTGCTCAATTCAAAGGCATACGTCGACTGTTCGACTTCGTTCTGATGGAAGATGTCGCCATAAGTGACGTCTTCATTCCATTTGAGGTCATAGACGTTTTCGACGCCCTGGATATACATGGCCAGGCGTTCCATACCGTATGTGATTTCCGACGAAACAGGAGCGACGTCGATGCCGCCGACCTGCTGGAAGTAGGTGAACTGCGTGACTTCCATGCCGTCGAGCCAGACTTCCCAGCCCAGGCCCCAGGCGCCGAGGGTCGGCGATTCCCAGTTGTCTTCGACGAAACGGATATCGTGTTCTGCCGGGTTGATGCCCAACGTTTCCAGACTCTTCAGATAGAGTTCCTGGATGTTGTCCGGCGACGGTTTGCAAATGACCTGGAACTGATGATGCTGGTACAGGCGGTTCGGGTTGTCGCCATAGCGGCCGTCAGCCGGGCGGCGAGACGGTTCGACATAGGCAACGTGCCACGGTTCCGGCCCGAGCGTGCGCAGGAAGGTAGCCGGGTTCATGGTCCCTGCCCCTTTTTCTACATCATACGGTTCGTAGATGATACAGCCCTGAGAAGACCAAAAGCTCTTCAATGCAAATATCATGTCTTGAAAATTCATCGTATTCCCTCCTAAATACAAAAAAGTCCCTGTAACACATGACATGTTACAGGGACGAGTATACGTACCCGCGGTTCCACCCTGATTGGTCCAAAGACCCGCTTGATTCATCGGCCATACACATCGAAAAGACTTCCGGCCGCGGCCTTCAGAGCGCCTTCCGCATCGGCAGCAGGCTCACACTGTCCCTGCTTCGCTGAGGATGATACGTACTTACTCTCCTGCATCGCCTATTGATTTGTACAAACCTTATCATAGCAGAGATGGGGGGAAAAGTCAATAAAAAGGAGCCGTCTCGTAGAGACAGCTCCTTTTGAGTTTGCAGTTTGTAGTTTGCAGTAATCAATACTTTGAATGGATTCACTACAAACTCTATACTAAAAACTTTAAACTCACTATCATTGCTTGCCGTATTTTTCGGCGACGTCCAGGCGGCGCAGGGCTCGTTGCAGGGCCGCTTCGGCGCGGGTCACGTCGAGGTCGGCAGCGTGTGCAACCAAGCGGTCTTCGGCACGTTTTTCCGCCGATTGGGCGCGGGCTACGTCGATGTCTTCCGGTTTTTCTGAAGCTGGCGTGATGACTGTGACCGTATTGTCATGGACTTCCAGGAAGCCCGACGCTACGGTGACGCACTGGCGCTTTCCGCCTTTATCATAGCACAGGGGCCAAATCGACAGGGACGCGATGAGCGGCGCATGATTGGGCATGATGCCCAAGTCGCCGTCCAATGCGCGGACGAGGACGAAATCCACATCTTCATGGAGTACGGCAGCATCGGGTGTAATGACTTCCAGATGGAGGGTCTTTCCTGCTTCTGCCATAGACTATTCCCCTTTCAGTGTCTTAGCCTTTTCGTATGCTTCTTCGATATTGCCTACCATGTAGAAGGCCTGTTCCGGCATGTCGTCGCATTTACCGGACAAGATTTCCTTGAAGCCTTCGATGGTTTCTTTCAACGGCACATAGCGGCCCTTCTGACCGGTGAACTGTTCAGCGACGGCGAAAGGCTGGCTGAGGAAACGCTGTACCTTACGGGCACGGGCAACGGTCAGCTTATCTTCTTCGGACAGTTCGTCGATGCCCAGGATGGCGATGATATCCTGCAGGTCTTTGTACTTCTGGAGAATTTCCTGGACGGCACGGGCCATGTTGTAATGGTCATCGCCGATGACGTGGGGATCGAGGATACGCGACGTCGAATCGAGGGGATCGACGGCCGGGTAAATGCCCAGTTCGGCGATTTCACGGGCCAGGACGGTCGTCGCATCCAAGTGGGCGAAGGTAGCTGCCGGAGCCGGGTCAGTCAAGTCATCGGCCGGGACATAGACAGCCTGGACCGACGTGATGGACCCGTCTTTAGTCGACGTAATGCGTTCCTGCAGGGCGCCGACGTCGGTACCCAGTGTCGGCTGGTAGCCAACGGCCGACGGGATACGGCCGAGCAGAGCCGAAACTTCGGAGCCGGCCTGGATGAAACGGAAGATGTTGTCGATGAACAGCAATACGTCTTTGTGTTCTTTATCGCGGAAGTATTCTGCCATGGTCAGACCGGTCAGGCCGACGCGCATACGGGCTCCAGGCGGTTCGTTCATCTGGCCGTAGACGAGGGCCGTCTTGTCGATGACGCCGGATTCCTTCATTTCGTTCCAAAGGTCATTGCCTTCACGCGTACGTTCGCCGACGCCGGTGAAGACGGAATAGCCGCCGTGGCCGGTAGCGACGTTGTGGATGAGTTCCATGATGAGGACGGTCTTGCCGACACCAGCGCCGCCGAAGAGGCCGATCTTGCCGCCTTTGGCATAAGGGCAGATGAGGTCGACGACTTTGATCCCCGTTTCAAAGATTTCCGTTTCCGTCGCCTGGTCCTGGAATTTCGGGACCGGACGATGGATAGGCCAGTAATCATCGGCTTCGACTTTAGCGTCGACTTTATCGACAGTCTGGCCGAGGACGTTGAAGATACGGCCCAGGACACCTTTGCCGACGGGGACCTTGATGGGACCGCCCGTATTTTCAGCTGCCATGCCGCGGACGAGGCCGTCCGTCGAGTCCATGGCAACGCAGCGGACGACGTCGTCGCCCAAGTGCTGCATGACTTCTACAACCAGGTCGATCTTCTGGTCGCCTTCGCCACCGGTGATATGGATGGCGTTGTAAATGGCGGGCAAATCTGCTTCCGAGGCAAACCGCACGTCGACGACCGGGCCGATGACCTGGACTACTTTCCCAATATTATTACTCATGAAGAGGTACTCCTCTCTTTCAGAATGATCGCCAGGCGGCTTACTGCAAAGCGTTGGCGCCGCTGACAATTTCCGTCAATTCGTTGGTGATACCAGCCTGACGGACTTTATTGTAGGTAACAGTCAATTTGTCGATCAGTTCGCCTGCGTTGTCCGTAGCCGACGTCATGGCCGTCATACGGGCACCGAGTTCGCTGGCAGCGGACTGAAGGAGGCTGTTGTAAATGAACAGATCCAGATACTGCGGCAGCAAGGCGTCGAGGACGAGCTTCGGATCCGGCGCGAAGAGGTATTCTTCCCGCGGCCCCCCTTCCTGCTGGCCTTCCTTCTGGGTAATGGGCAGCATCTTGACGATGCGCGTATCCTGGGACAGGGCCGACTTGAAGTGCGTGTAAATGACATAGACTTCGTCGACTTCGCCATCGAGGAACTTCTGCGTCGCCAAGTGGGCTATCTGCTGGGCGTGGCTGAACTGGGGCTTGTCGGAAAAACCGGACCACTTCTTTTCCGGTACCAGGTGGAGGTGCTTGAGGTACTCCATGGGCTTGCGGCCTGCGACCAGGAGCATCGATGCATCGCGGGGCTTGTCCTTGAGGACCGACACGATGGCCTTGTTGACATTGGAATTGAAAGCACCGGCCAGCCCTTTGTCCGAACCGATGATGATGTAGCACGTCTTCTTGACCGTATCATGAGGCGTGAACAAGGCGTTGCCCGCATCGGGCGAAGCCGCAGACAGACGCTGCAGCATGCCTTCCATCTTTTCGGTATACGGGGCGGTAGCCACGGCCCGATCCTGTGCACGGCGCAGTCGTACGGAGGAAACCATCTTCATGGCCTTAGTGATCTGCTGGGTATTGGTGACGGATTTAATACGTCTGTTTATTTCGCGTGCACTCGGCATAGCTTATTCCTCCTCTTTGATCAGTTCGTGAGAAGCGCCGTACTGCTTGGTGTATTCAGCGATAGCCTTCTGCAGCGTAGCTTCTGCGTCTTTGCCGAGTTCCTTCGTCGATTTGATGCTTTCGCCGACTTCCGGATAGTTACTGTGCATGAACTTGATGAAGCCGTCAGCAAACTGAGAAACTTCTTCAACCTGTACAGGCATGAGGTAGTTCTTGACGGCCAGGTAAATCTGCATGACCTGGTCTTCGACGGGCATCGGCTGATACTGCGGCTGGATGAGGAGCTGCATCGTCCGTTCGCCGGCGTCGATCTGGGCTTTCGTGCTCTTATCGAGGTCGGAGCCGAACTGGGCGAAAGCGGCCAATTCGCGGTACTGGGCCAGGCTCAGGCGGAGGGTACCGGCGATTTTCTTCATGGCCTTGATCTGGGCGGAGCCGCCGACACGGGAAACGGAGAGGCCGACGTTGATAGCCGGGCGGATCCCGGAGTTGAAGGCTTCTGTTTCCAGGAAGATCTGGCCGTCTGTGATGGAAATGACGTTAGTCGGGATATAGGCCGACAAGTCACCGGCCAGGGTTTCGATGATCGGCAGGGCCGTAATCGAGCCGCCGCCGAGTTCATCGGACAGCTTGGCAGCGCGTTCGAGGAGACGGGAATGTAAGTAGAATACGTCGCCCGGGTATGCTTCACGTCCTGGCGGACGACGGAGGAGCAGACTCATGGCGCGGTAAGCCTGAGCGTGTTTGGACAAGTCATCGTAGACGCAGAGGCAGTCCTTGCCCTGGAGCATGAAGTATTCGGCCATGGAAACGCCGGAATACGGGGCCAGGTACTGGAGCGGTGCGCCGTCGGAAGCCGTAGCGGCGACGACGATGGTATAGGCCATAGCGCCGTGTTCTTCCAGGGTCCGGACAACGCGGGCAACGGTCGATGCCTTCTGGCCGATAGCGACGTAGACGCAGATGACGCCTGTGTCCTTCTGATTCAGGATGGTATCGATGGCGATGGCCGTCTTGCCGGTGCCACGGTCACCGATGATGAGTTCACGCTGGCCACGGCCGATAGGAACCATGGAGTCGATAGCCTTGAGGCCTGTCTGGAGCGGTACCTTGACCGGCTGGCGGTCGGCGATGCCGAAAGCCTTGACTTCGATGAGGCGTGAATCTTTGGTCTTGATTTCCCCTTTGCCATCAATAGGTATCCCCAAGGGGTTGACAACGCGGCCGACCATGGCTTCGCCTACAGGGACACGCATGACGCGGCCTGTACGGCGGACGGTGTCGCCTTCCTTGATGAGGGCGTCATCGCCGAGCAGTACGGCGCCGACGTTGTCTTCTTCCAGGTTCAGGGCCATGCCGTAAACGCCGTGAGGCAGTTCCAGCAATTCCCCGGACATGGCTTTGTCCAAACCGTAAATGTGTGCAATGCCGTCCCCGACTTCCAGAACGGTGCCGACGTCGTCGACATTCATTTCCACATTATAATCTTCGATTTGTTTCTTGATTATAGCCGTTATTTCTTCTGGCTTCATTTTCATTATTCGTCCGTCACCCCATTCGTCACGTCAGCCTGGAGCAGTTTATGCTGCATATCGCGCAGCTGCCGCCGGAGGCTGCCGTCTATTAGTTTGTCGCCGATCTGGATGACCATGCCGCCGATGAGCGACGGGTCGACGTAGTACAGCGGTTCGATGTGCTGACCCGTCATGGCTTCCAGGCTGGCAACCAGTTTCGTTTCTTCTTTCTTGGACAGTGGTTTGACGACGCGGATCTTGGCCACTTCGATGTGCTGGGCCTTGCGGGCCAAATCGATGAACCCGTCAATGGCAAGCAAGAGGGCCGCTTCCCGGCGCCGGTCGATCATGACGTACATGAACTGCAGGACGATCGGCGATAGGCTGTCCTTGAAAATCTTTGCAAGTGTGTCTTTTTTAGACTGCGGCGGTACGAGGGGATGATTCAGGAATTTCCACAAATCGGGATTTTCCTGGAACGTGTCCCGTACGCCTTTCAGTTCTGTTCCGAACTCGGTAAGCTTCTTCTGTTCGCTGGCGATGTCGAACATCGCCTGGCTGTATTTGCTATAGATCGTTTCGGGTATCATAAGATCAGTTCCCCTTTACGCGGTGCGTCTGGAGCTGGTCGATGCAATCGGCTACCAGTTTGGCGTTCATGTCAGGATCCATGTTTTTCTGGAGCAGTTTTTCTGCCACAGCCATGGACAGTGTGACTACTTCATTACGCATTTCCCGGATAGCCGCTTCCCGTTCGTTGGCGATTTCCGTCTGGGCGATCTGTTTTTCCCGGGCGATCTGGGCGCGGATGGCTTCCAGCTGGGCCTGGGCTTCTTTGTCGGCCTGCTTGACAGCTTTGTCGACAATGGCCTGGGCTTCAGCACGGGCATCGCGGATCTGGGCTTCATAGTCGGCTTTCATCTTTTCAGCCGTTTCCCGGGCTTTGGCTGCGTTGTCGAGGTCCGACGCAATCTTGTTGCGGCGGTCTTCCAGGACTTTGAGCAGCGGTTTATAAGCGAACTTTGCCAGAATGGCAACTAACACGAAGAAGTTGATGAACTGGAACAGCAAGGTACCATTAATACTAACCAATGTACTTCCCTCCCCGGCTGTATATTAGAATCTTCGGATTAGAGCAGGCTGACGAACGGATTGGCGAAGACCAATACGATAGCGATGACAGCTGCGATAATCGGCATGGATTCGATCAGGCCGATGGAGATAAGCATGTTGACCAGGAGTTTGCCGCCCATTTCCGGCTGGCGGGCCGTACCTTCAAGCATCTTCGATGCGGCATGGCCGTCACCGATAGCAGCGCCGAGAGCTGCCAAACCAATACCTAAGCATGCACCAAATGCAGATAATGCCAATACGAGAGCTTTTTCCATAATAAATAACCTCCTAAGTTGTAACGGTATCTGAGCTTTTCTTAGTCTTCCGTAAAGGACGGTGCCAGATACGATGTAGTCAGAATGGTGAAGATGAATGCCTGGATGAGGCCGATGACGAAGCTAAAGAGGATCCAAATCATCGGGATGGCGACAGGCACGAGGAAGTACAGGACTTCCAACAGGATTTCACCGGCCAGGATGTTGCCAAAGAGACGGAAGGCCAGTGTCAACGGTTTGGTGATTTCTTCCATCAGATTGATGACGACAAACGGCGCAAAGGGTTCGAAGAAATGCTTGAAATGCTTTTTGAACCCCTGGTTCTTCAAGGCCATGAAGTGGACCATAAAGGAAGAAACCAGTGCCAGGGCGACAGTCGTATTCAAATCATTCGTCGGCGAAGCAGGACATGCGGATTCGGCAGCATGCCCAATTCGTTGGCGAAGAGGATGAACAGGAACATCGTCAGCAAGACCGAAACGACCTGGCCGTATTTCGGCCCCAACGTTTCCTTGAACTGATCGAGCAATGCTTCGATGACGATTTCCATGGCGTTCTGAAGTCCTGACGGGACGAGGGACCGGCCCCTTGTCGCAGCGACAGTGACGATAATGACCAAAGCCGCAACCAGCCAGGTCATCATGAGCGTATCCAAGTTGACATTCAGACCCAGGAGCTGGACGACCATATGATGCCCTGCATGTAATTCCATACGCAATACCTCCTTTCCTTTACCGTCTGAGACGCGCAGTCAGTACATCTGCGAAGACGAGGACGCGGTACGAAAAGATACCGGCCACGGCAGCCCCCAGGGAAATGGACGGGAACTGCAGGATGACGATGACGGCCAGGCAGATGAAGACCAGCCGGAACACGGCACCGCCGCGGATGAATGACGCCGCCTGCCCAGGCGGCAATTTTAAGGCCCGTACCGAACGGCTGCTGAGCATGAAGAAATAAACGATGTTCAAGCCGCTGCCGATACACCAGCCACTTATGTACTGCCACCAGCCTCCTAGAAAAAGGACGGCCGTGACGATACACGTAAAACCAACGAGCTTGTATATTGTTGCCTTTACATAAGCATAAAACGCTTCCATAGGCTATCCTCCGTGACATTTCACTTGCGCAGATGCCGGCCATGGCGCGCCTCGTCCTGCTGATAGGACAAGGCTTTTTTATATAAGGTCCAGAATCCGGAGATGGCACCGATGAAGGAAAAAAGAATCAATCCCCACGGCGACGTCCCGGCATGGACATCGATGAAGTGCCCTATGGCGACGCCGACACAGATGCAGACGAAGAGAGACAAACCTAAGGAACCGGCAATGACAACAATATCCCAAAGCCTCATGTGATTTAATTTGTCATCGTGAGGATCATCATGATGTCTCATACTACATACACTCCTGCTCGGGCGATGGCAGTTTTCCATAATCGTTTGGTATAGCAGTTATATACTGCCAGCAACGATTATTGGCTTATTTTAGCACGGAAAATCTGGAAAATCAATACAAAATGAAAGAAATTTAAACGTTATAGCTAAAAACGATTCTCAGTATAGCCTAAGACAATACTTAGCGGCTAAAATCATCCGGAACGGCTTCTTCCCCGGAAAAAACGTGGAGAATAGCCTGGACGATGCGCTGCGAAGCCTTGCCGTCGCCATAGGGATTGACAGCGTTGCTCATGGCATCGTAAGCGGCCTGGTCGGTCAGGAGCCGCTTCGTTTCGGCATAGACGACATCCTTGTCCGTGCCGATGAGGCGTACCGTGCCGGCTTCGACGGCTTCAGGCCGTTCGGTCGTATTGCGCAGGACCAGGACAGGCTTGCCGAGAGACGGCGCTTCTTCCTGGATGCCGCCAGAGTCGGTGAGGACCAGGCTGCTCAGGCTCATGAGATTGGCAAAGGGTTCATATTCCATGGGGTCGATGAGGTGGATGCGGTCGACACCGGCCAGTTCCTCTTCGACGACTTTGCGCACCAGCGGATTACGGTGGACAGGAAAGACGATTTCCGTATCGGGAATCTCTTCGATAATGCGGCGCAGGGCCTTATAGATATGGCGCATCGGTTCACCCAGGTTTTCCCGGCGGTGCGTCGTCAGGAGGATGACCCGGTGGTTATGGAAATCGACGTCCTTCAGGTCGTCGCCGAAGTCATAGTCGCCGGCAACGGTCATCATCAAGGCGTCGATGACCGTATTCCCCGTCACATAAATATGAGAAGGATTTACATTTTCCTTGAGCAGATTGGCCTTGGCCGTCGCCGTCGGTGCGAAGTGGATGGCTGCGATGGCACCGGTCAGCTTGCGGTTCATTTCTTCCGGGAAGGGCGAATAGATGTCCCCTGTCCGCAGACCGGCTTCGACGTGGCCTACCGGGACCTGCTGGTAGTACGAGGCCAGGGCGCCGGCAAAGGTCGTCGTCGTGTCGCCATGGACCAGGACCAGGTCGGGCTTTTCCTTGGCCAGGACATCTTTCAGGCCCATGAGGGACTTGGTCGTAATGTCGTACAGCGTCTGCCCCTGGGACATGATATCCAGGTCATAGTCCGGTGTAATCTGGAAGAGATCCAGTACCTGGTCGAGCATCTGACGGTGCTGGGCCGTAACGGCGACGATGGTCTGGATCCGGTCGGCATGTTTCTGCAATTCCAGTACGACAGGGGCCATCTTGATGGCTTCCGGCCGCGTACCGAATACAGTCATTACCTTGATCATAATAAAAAAACCTCCTTATAAGACAACCGATTCCACCCACTACTGTTTGTGGGTAGAATCGGTCGTTGATTTGCGCAATATGCCAATGCGTTTTGCCGAATAAATGATGACGGCAAGAACGACCAGGACAGTCACGATACCCGTCTTATAGCTCACGTTGGCTACAAAGAGGGCTACGATGCCGAGAATCATGCTGACAAAATACATTATTAATACGGCTTGCTTCTGTGTCATGCCCAGAGCCAGCAGGCGATGATGCAGGTGGCCCTTATCAGGCTGGAAAATCGGAACGCCGCTCATCTTGCGGCGGATGATAGCAAACGTCGTATCGAGGATCGGCAGACCCAGGGCGATGATGGGTACGACGAGAGCCACGGTGGCTGCCGTCTTGACCAGGCCTAAGACGGCGGCGACGGACAGGGTATAGCCCAGGAGCATACTGCCCGTATCACCCATGAAAATCTTGGCCGGGTTGAAATTGTACTGCAAGAAGCCCAAAGCCGCCCCGGCCATGGACACGATGACCAGAGCCGGCAGGAACTGGTTCAGGTTATAAGCCAGGAGGAACATCGAAATCGATGCGATGAAGGCGACGCCGGCTGCCAGGCCGTCAAGACCATCGATGAGGTTCACCGTATTGGTAAAGCCGATGATCCAGAAAATCGTCACGGGAATGGCAATGATTTCTGGCAGGACGATGATATCACCAAAAGGATTGGTCAGCCATTCGATCTGGATGCCAAAGGCGATGGGGATGCAGGCGGCCAGGATCTGGCCGACGAGCTTGACCTTGGCCGGAATGTTGCAGATGTCGTCCCAGATGCCGACGGCGACGATAGCCGTGCAGCCCAGGAGCATCCCGACCAGTTCATGCTGCAAAGGCACGCAGAACAAGACGGCTGCCATGAAGCCGATATAGATTGCCAGCCCGCCGAGCCGCGGGATGACATGAGTATGTACCTTTCTTGCATTGGGCCGGTCCACGGCGCCGATCTTGATAGCGAGTTTCTTGACGCTCGGCGTCAGGAGATAAGAAACGACTAATGCAATTACAAAGGGTACAACATATTGGAGCACAACACACGCCTACTTTCCATTAATCTATCAGTTCGTCAGACTGCGCATGGGCGCCGGGATGCGGCCGCCGCGGGCAATGAATTCATCTGACTTGTATTTATTGACATTGATGATCGGGCAATGGCCGAGGAGGCCGCCGAATTCAACATTGTCGCCGACGTCCTTGCCCGGTACGGGGATGACGCGGACGGCCGTCGTCTTGTTGTTGATCATGCCGATAGCCGCTTCGTCGGCGATGATGGCCGAAATGGTCGAGGCCGGCGTATTGCCGGGGATGGCGATCATGTCGAGGCCGACCGAGCAGACACAGGTCATGGCTTCCAGTTTTTCCAGGCTCAGGCTGCCGCGGCCGACGGCTTCGAGCATGCCCTTGTCTTCACTGACAGGGATAAAGGCGCCAGACAGGCCGCCGACGCGGGACGAAGCCATGAGGCCGCCCTTCTTGACGGCGTCGTTGAGGAGCGCCAGGGCTGCCGTCGTGCCGCAGGCACCACAGCTTTCCAGGCCCATTTCTTCCAAAATCGATGCGACGCTGTCGCCGACTGCCGGTGTCGGAGCCAAGGACAGGTCGATGATGCCAAAGGGCATGTTGAGGCGCTTCGACGCTTCCATGGCGACGAGCTGGCCGACGCGGGTAATCTTGAAGGCCGTCTTCTTGATGGTTTCGGCGACGACGTCAAAGGGCTGGCCTTTGACCTGTTCCAGGGCGACTTTGACGACGCCCGGGCCGCTGACACCGACGCTGATGCACGAATCCCCATTGGTGACGCCGTGGAAGGCGCCGGCCATGAAGGGGTTGTCTTCGACGGCATTGGAGAAGACGACGAGTTTGGCGCAGCCTAAGGCATCCTGGTCCTTCGTCCGTTCGGCCAGGTCCTTGAAGACGCGGCCCATTTCGGCGACGGCATCCATGTTGATGCCGGCCTTCGTCGAGCCGACGGCGACGGAACTGCAGACGAGGTCGGTCACAGCCAGGCTTTCGGCGATGGAGTCGATGAGGATGCGGTCGCCTTTGCTCATGCCCCGTTCGACCAGGGCCGAGAAGCCGCCGATGAAGTTGATGCCGATTTCTTTAGCTGCCTTGTCGAGGGTCCGGGCGATGTCGACGTAACTCGTCAGGTCGCTGGCCCCGGCGACGAGGCTGATGGGCGTCACGGAGACGCGCTTATTGATGATGGGCACGCCGTATTCGCGGGAGATGGCTTCTCCCGTTTCGACTAAGTGTTCACCGTATTTCGTGATTTTATCGTAAATATTGTTGCACAAGGTCTTGCCGTCGCTGGCGCAGCAGTCGAGGAGGCTGATGCCCATGGTAATGGTGCGGACGTCAAGGTTGTTCTTTTGAATCATCTGATTCGTTTCAAGTACGTCTTGGATTGTCAGCATATCATTTCTCCTTAGCCTACACGATGCATTGCGTCAAAAATAGCCTGGTTCTGCGCCCGGATTTCAACGCCGAGGGCATCGCCCTTCTGTTTGAGCAAATCCTGTAAGGTATCTAAGGTAATATCGGAATTATCCATGTCCACGATCATGGCCATGTTGAAAATGCCATCTAAGATGACCTGGTTGATCGTCAAGATATTGACTTTATTTTCTGCCATGATCTGGCTGACGGCGGCGATGATACCAGTGCGGTCCACGCCAACTACGGTGATTACAACTTTCACAGCTGTCCACTCCTTTTCGTTATTAAATTCCATGCTTCCCTATTATAGCACAGGTAGCGTACTGAATTCCACTGTCTGCATACGAAATGATAGAATTGACGACAAACTTGCAACTCTGAGCTATTTATTCAATGCCTTGCTGATGAGGGCCTTGCCTTCTTCCAGGAGCTTGCCGGCCTGGTCGGGCGAAACGAAGCTTTCAGCGTATAATTTGTACAGGTCTTCGGTGCCGGACGGGCGGGCGGCGACCCAGCCGTCGTCGGTCGTGATCTTGACGCCGCCGATGGCGAAATCACCATACGGGGACTTGGAGAGGACGGCCGTAATGGGGCTGCCGCACAAGGTCTTTTCCGTGACGTCGGCTTCGGTGAGGGCGCTGATCTTGTCTTTTTCTTCCAGCGTCGCCGGTGCATCGCTGCGCATGGTGTACGGCCGGCCCAGTTTTTCACAGAGGTCGTTGTAATATTCGATGGGCGATTTGCCCGTGACGGCGCGGATTTCAGCGGCCAGGAGGCACATGATCATGCCGTCCTTGTCGGTCGTCCAGACGCTGCGGTCCTTGGCGATGAACGAGCCGCCGGCACTTTCTTCGCCGGAAAAGGCGATCTTGCCATCTGTATAGAGGGGGCCGAAATATTTGAAGCCGACCGGGACTTCATAGAGCGGGATGTCCAGGAGCTTGGCTTCCCGGGCGAGCATATCCGTCGTGACGACGGTCTTGGCGATGCCCAGGCCTTCGAAATTGCGGTGCGTCATGAGATAATGGGCCGCGACGGTCAAAAAGGCGTTGGCCGAAATCATGCCTTCCGCGCCGGAGACGATGCCGAAGCGGTCGTAGTCCGGGTCATTGGCCAGGACGAGGTTATAGTCTGCGGCCTGGCCGGTGACGGCCGACATGACATAGGCCGACGAGCAGTCCATGCGGACCTTGCCGTCGTGGTCGTAATTCATGAAGGTGAACTGCGGGTCATACGTATCGTTGACGAAATCCAGGTCCAGGTGGTACGTGTCGGAAATCTGGTGCCAGTAGTTCATGCCCGACCCGCCCAGGGCGTTGACCAGGATGCGCAATTTAGCGTCGCGGATGGCGTCCATGTCGATGATGGAGTCCAGTTCGGCCACGTAGAGGCCCTTGTAATCATAAGGGACGACAAATGCGCTGTCCTTGGCCTGGTCATGGGCCATCATCTGGACGCCTTCGTTGTGGCCGGCCAGGAGACGGTTGGCTTCCCTTTCGATAGCCTTGGTGATATCCGAACCGGCCGGCCCGCCGGTAATGGGGTTATACTTGATGCCGCCATGTTCCGGAGGATTGTGGGACGGCGTAATGATCAAACCGTCGGCCAGGCGTTCACCACGATGGCTGTTGTAGCGCAGGATGGCCCGCGATACAGACGGTGTCGGTACGAAATCGCCAACACTATCGACGTAAGCCGTGACGCCGTTGGCTGCCAGGACGGACAAGACCGTTTCATAAGCCAGTTTCGACAGATAATGGGTATCTTCGCCGACGAACAGCGGCCCTTCGGCGCCGAACTGCTTGCGGAAGTTGCAGACAGCCTGGGTAATAGCCGCCACGTGGTCCTGGGTAAAGCTGCCGTTGCCGGCCTGGCCGCGATGGCCTGATGTGCCGAAACGGACCTGCTGATGAGGATCCGCCACATCGGGATGCGTCGTATGATATGCCGCAGCGATGGCTTTCAAATCAATGTAGTCTTCTTTTCTTACTTTGGTACCTGCCAATTCATGTACTGCCATACTATCACCTGCTTCATTATTTTGACAATCGCACAGCGATTTTATACAATAAGGACGAGTATGCGGGGTTCCATCCCCCACTCCCCATGGCTGTACGTCATCATTGTTATAGTTTACATTCATTATAACAAAAAATGTATCAATATCCTAGATATATAAGGAAGAAAGGTGATTTGCATGACAAAATTTATTTCCTGGAACGTCAACGGCCTGCGGGCTGTCATGAAGAAAGGCTTCATGGATACGTTCCAAGCCCTCGACGCCGACGTCTTCTGCCTGCAGGAAACAAAGCTCCAGGCCGGCCAGATCGACCTGGACCTGCCGGGCTATGAACAATACTGGAACTATGCCGACCGCAAAGGCTACAGCGGCACGGCCATCTTCACCCGCCTGTCTTCCCTGTCCGTCCGCTACGGCATGGGCATCGACGAGCACGACCACGAAGGACGCCTGATCACCCTGGAATTCCCGGAATACTACTTCGTGACCTGCTATACGCCCAATTCCCAGAGCGAACTGGCCCGCCTGCCGTACCGCATGAAATGGGAAGACGACTTCCGCCAGTACCTGCTGGAACTGCACCGGGACAAGCCGGTCATCGTCTGCGGCGACCTCAACGTGGCCCACGAAGAAATCGACCTCAAGAACCCCAAGACGAACCATAAGAACGCCGGCTTCTCCGATGAAGAACGGCAGAAGATGACGGACCTCCTGGCAGCGGGCTTCACCGATACGTGGCGCCACTTCTACCCCGACGTGACCGGTGTGTATTCGTGGTGGAGCTACCGTTTCAAAGCCCGTCAGAACAATGCCGGATGGCGCATCGACTACTTCCTGACTACGAAGGACCTCGACGACCGGCTGGAAAAAGCCGCCATATACACCGACATCACCGGCAGCGACCACTGCCCGGTCGGTCTGGAATTGAAATGATTTTTTCGCAAAGGAGCGATACGTATGTTAAAGAAATTGACCACAGCCTTACTGGCCTGCACGGCTTTTGCCCTGCCCCAGGCCTTCGCCTTGTCCGTCCTGCCCGAAGCCGGTGTCAGCCTCGGCGTCGGCACGAAAGAACAGTACGCCGAAGCCAAAGTCCTGCCGCGGACGACCATCGGCTATAAACGGGCCGACCGCGACCAGTACGGCAACCAGAACGACATCTATGCCAAATACAATGTCATCGGCTCGAAAGTCCAGCTCCTCGGCGGCTGGCGCAACAACATCGACGAACAGTCGAGCTCGACGTCCTTCTACGGCGGCATCGGCGTCGCTGCGCCGCACATCCTGGGCCTCCAGCCCTATGCGACCTACGTCAAGGGCTCGCACTTTGCCGAAGCCCAGGCCGGCCTCAATTACAACATCGCCTTCGGCTGGGGCCTGAACGTCAATTACCATAACTACATGCCCGAAGACGGCGACAACGAACACGGCGTCGGCGCCGGCGTGACCTTCCATTTTTAAAGGACGCAGTTCGCAGGCCGCAGTTCGCATTCGCAGGCCGCATCGTAAGTGCCGTCCCAGGGGCGGCAAAAGGCAACCTCTCCGGCCCTATGGGCCACCTCTCCTATCAGGAGAGGCTTAAGGCTCCCTTTATAGGGGAGCTGGCAGCGTAGCTGACTGAGGGGTTGCTTGTCATTATAAAAAAAGGGCTTGTCGCACGAAGGCTTTTGCCATCATGTGATATCCCTTTCTCTTTATAGTTTGTAATGTGGAGTTTGTAGTTTGTAGAAGCTGATTTTAAATTTTTTACCATTTGCTGCAAACTAAAAACTATAAACTTAAAACTCAAAAAGGAGCTGTCGCAATGCGACAGCTCCTTTTTACATCCAAACGATATATTAGAAAGCGTTATGAGAATATTCGTAGTACATGTCGGTGAGCTGATCCATTTTGTCGCTCATTTCGACCATGAGGTCCGATGCGGTATCGTAGTCGTCAGCAGCCAGGGCCTGTTTGATCTTGGAGAAGATGGACAGGCTCTTTTCGGTGTCGCGGCCTAATTCCGTGCGGAGAGCGTTAATCTTGGTCCAGCGTTCGACTTCGAGAGCATTGCTGTCGCCATCAGCATGGAGCTGTTCGGCAGCGATGACTTTCGAGAGGTTTTCCGGAATGATGCGGTACTGGAGTTCCAGTGCCCAGCGGCTGAGAGCGCCGAGTTTGAAGGATTCCATGATGCGTTTCTGGAAAGCGTCGCAAGCGAGGTCGTCCAGTTTTTCCGGATACGTCGTAAGGGCTTTGAAGTTTTCCCATACCGTACGCGGAGCTTTGCCGAACATGGCATTGCGTTCTTCGTCGCTGAAGTTTTCGAAGACGTCGACTTCGGAGCGGTATGCCCGGTCTTTTTCCAGGTAATCTGCGTCTTCGCCCGGTTTCTTGGAGAGTTCAGCCAGGAGTTCAGCCGTCGATTTGCCGCTGGAGAGAGCGTATTTGATGCCGTCCAGAGCGCCGAGGTAGCACATAGCGATGGCGATGTACGTATTGGTGAACGGGTTGGGAGCGCGGAGTTCGAAACGCGTAGCTGCCGGGCTGGTGATGTCACGGATGAGGCCGGCCAGGACGGAACGGTTACGAGTCGGAACGTCCGGTGTTTCGCCGCCGAGAGCCGTAACGATGCAGACAGGAGCTTCGAAGCCCGGTTTCAAGCGGTTGAGGGAGTCCGTCGTCGACGATACGAAGGGGTTTATGACTTCGTAGTGTTTGAGGATACCCATGATAGCGCCATAGCCGACGGCCGAGAGGAATTCGCTCTTCATGTCATCCGGGTTGAAGAGGTTGACGAATTTGCCATTCTTCATGATAGCGCCGATGCCGAGATGCGTATGTTCACCGGAGCCGGCAACACCGTGGATCGGTTTTGCCTGGAAGGTGACTTCGAGGCCGTTTTCGCGGAAGACTTCGCGGACGATGATACGGGCAGCGATTTCGTTATCGGCTGTCTGTACAGGGTCGCTGGCGTATTTCCAGTCGACTTCGAGCTGTTCGAGGACGAAGGTCAATTTACCGGAATCGTCGATCTGGGCTTTGACGCCGCCGACTTCTTTATGGCCCATTTCCGGTTCGAGGCCGTATTTTTCAAGGCGTTCGACGGTCTGTTCAAGCGCCGTGCGGACGACGCCGTGTGTACGCTGCCAGTACTGTTCCTGCATCTTCTGGGATGCCGACAAGAGTCGGGTAGCTACGTCCTGGCTCGGGGTCTTGACCCAGAATTCCAATTCTGTAGCCGTCGTGAAGACGATCTTTTCGATGTCATCAGGATTGATGGACGTGCCTTTGATGCCGTATTTCTTGACAAGAGCCAAAATCTGGTCGCCTACGTAGTCGCAGGTGTTGCGAAGGATGGAACGGGAGTCGATAAAGCCCGTAGCATGGCGGAGGAAGCTCGGGATACGGAGCGTACCGACGGGTTTGCCCGTTTCCGAATCGATATTGCCGTCATTGTAATCGACGAACCAGTCGACGCCGGGGTCGGCTTTGATGTCGACACGAGCATTGGACAAGGTAGCGATGCCCGGCAGGACAACGGAAGAACCGTCTGTCTGGAAAGCCGTAGCATTGAAGAATTTATCGTATTCATCGAAGAATACACTGATAGGAATCTTTTCGTCCGTATCGTTACCGGCGAGGTCGATGCCTACGAGAGATACAAATTTAATTTCCGGGTGCTGTTCGAGTAAAGCCAGCACACCTTCTTTACCATATTGACCTGCAGGGATTACATATACTAAATCATCTTTAGCCATCATGACTCCTCCTTTGGGTGAAAAAAAAGACTCCGCCCCTGTGGTTAAGGTTCGGAGTCTTCTTTGACTCTTGTTTCATGACCTATTTTATTTTCAAATCATGCTAAAATAATACAATCAATCAGTCTATTTGTCAATACTGATTTTTTAGAAAAATCTAACAAAACT